>VBKQ01000313.1 GCA_005879505.1 Deltaproteobacteria bacterium | reverse complement strand
TGAGTGGTCCGATGGTGTTCAACCCCGGCAGGCGCGGCAGCGCGGCCCAGATCGATTCGTTCTGCGACCCAGCGGTGGCGAGCTCGGTGATCGGGTGGCGGCGGCCCGACTCGGTGAGGTGCACCTGCGCGGGCGTCTCGTCCACCGCAGTGGGACCGGAGGGAAGGAGCGCCACCGGAAGCACCTCCTCGATGGGCGTGCCTGCGTAGTCGCCGGCGGAGAAACTCTGGTCGCCGCCGATCATCGCGAAGGCCCCGCCGTCGCGCACGTAGGCGGCGATACCGTCGAGGTACTGCGACATGCGGTACGGGCGGTGGTTGAAGTTCTGGAAGATGACCACGTCGAACGTCTTCAGCTGCTCCTGGAAGATCTCCTGTGTCGGGAAGGGGATGAGCGACAACTCGTCTTGCGAGCTGTGCGGGTCGTCGCCCGGGGTGCGCAGGATGAAGAAGCTGATCAGGTCGACGTTGGGGTCCCTCTTCAAGAGCTGCCGGAGGAAGCGCACGTCCCAGGAGGGACGCCCCACGACGAGAAGAACGCGCACGCGGTCGCGGATCACCTTGAGGACGAAGGAGCGGGAGTTGTTCTGCGCGATGGCCTCGCCGTCGTAGACCGGCACCGTCACGGTGAAGGCGAACTTGCCGGTGCGGTCGGGGACGAATGTCAGTTTGACTTCGTACCGGGAGCGGCTGCCGTCGATGTGGATGGTCTTCTGCGCCACCACCTGGCCTTCACGGCGCAAGACGACGGGAACTTCCGTCGAACCGAACCCGCGGGCGGTGACGATCACGTCGACGGTGACCTGGTTGCGCACGAACGCGAAGTCGTCGACGGCTATCTTTTCCACCGCCAGGTCCTTCAGCGCCTGGGCACCGACGGGAAGGACGAACACGGGCGCGTTCAGCCGGCGCAGCTCCGCGGCCGCGGCCGGCGAGACGCCTTGCGAAAGCTCGGCGTTGTCCGCCCCATCGCTCGCGACGAAGAGACCGGCCAGCGGGCGGCCGCCGGTTCCGCCGGATGCCGCCGCGTTGAGGGCCCCGAGGATGTCGGTGGAAGGACCTTGCGGATCGGCGGGAAGCCTGCCCAGGTCGGCCGGCTGCAGCTCCTTGTCGAATCCGTAGACGTCCACCTGGAAGCGCGCGGCGAGCTGCGCCAGGTCCGCCTGGTGCTGCGCCGCCCAGCGTTGCAGCTCTTCCGCGCGCGTGGGCCCGGAGGGCGCTGCGGGAAACTTCATCGAGCGGCTGGTATCGAAGAGCAGCGCCACGCGCGCCCGCACGCGGCTTTCCGCGCGCAGCTCGATGCCGGGCTCGAGCAACAGCACGAGGACGAGGAGCGCCGCCATCAGACGGAAGGCGAGCAGCGCCGCCCGGCGCCGTCCGGCCGGTTCGGTGCGGAAGCCGCGGAAGGAGAGCCAGACCGCGGCCGCCAGCGCGGTCACCGCGAGCGCCAGGACCCAGGACGGCAGCGTCGAGAGCGAAGTGATGCGCCAGGCGTTGTAGACGCTGTCGGGAATCTTCAGATCCTCCGCCGCTTCATGATGAAAGGGATGTGGACCTGGTCTTCCTTGTAGTCGAGGCAGAGCGCGTACATCGCCACGTTCACCCCCAACCGGATGGATTTCTCCCGCTGCAGCTCGCCTCCGGGCGTGACCTCGAATTCCCAGGTCCCGAGCGAATCGCGCGCGAGCGCGCCGACCAGGTCGTTGCCGGAATAGAGCACCGCCAGCCGTCCGCCCAGCTCCAGCGCTTCGAGGTCGGGGGTCGCGGCGACCCGGCCCGCCGGCCCCTCGAGCAGGTAGAACGACTTGTAGAGAACGTGGTCGCGCGGCACCCGGCCGAGCTGCGCGGCCGGGACGATGCGCGAGACCAGCTGGCGCGCGGACTGCTCGAACGCGCCGCCCCGGCTACCGCTCGCGTCGTCGATGAGAAGGAAGCCGCCGTAGCTCAGGTACCGGCGCAGCTCGGAGACTTCGTTGTCCGCGGGCGGCGGAAACGCCTGGTCGGAAGAGAGAACGGCCATCGGGTACCGGAACAACTCGGGATCGGCCAGCGCCATCGCCTTGACCATCGGCGAAGTCTCGATGCTGGTGCGCTTGGAGATCTCCCATGCCAGGCGCGAGAGGCCATCGGGCCGCGGATCCCAGCGGCCGCCGTGGCGCACCTGGGCGAACATCAGGCGCGCGGCCTCACCGAAGGCGAGGGTGCGCCGTGCGGCGAGCGCCAGCCCCAGTCCGACGAATGTCCGGCGGGTGAGCATCAGGGTGAGCGTAACGCATTCGCGCGGGATCACTGCAAGAACCGCCGAATCACCCCGGCATTCCCCGGCTTGCGACCGGCGGCATGCTCGGGTACCTTCGAAGAACATGGCCCAGAACACGCAGACCGTCACCGCGACGCGCGCCACGGTCCCCGGAACGGCCAACGACGCCCCCGTCGCGCCGCCGCTGTTCACCGAGGCGGCGAAGCGCGAGTACATCCCGGACGCGAAGCGCGTGGGAGATGGCGCCCAAGCGCCCGAGCTGGCGAAGGCGCGCGAGCTGTTCGCTGACGGCGATTATCAGGCCGCCCGGGCGGAAGCGAAGCGCCTGGCAAGGCGCAAGGACGTGAGCGCGCAGGCGCGCATGGAGGCGGAAGACCTGATCGATCGGACGGAGATCGATCACGGTCCCGTCGCCGCCGCCGTCGCCTTCGTGATCATGCTGGGTCTGATGCTGATGTACTTCGCGACGAACGGGAAGTAGCCACGCGCGCGCTGCACGAGATGCTGCAGCACGCTCTCGACGTTGCGCTGGGCGCGCCTGCCTGGACGGCGTACCTCCTGCTTGCTCTGGCCGTGCTCGCCGCTGCCCTCGGTCCCCGTGGGCAGCGGCCGATCAATGCCGCGATGCTCGCAGCCGGGGCCTTCGCCTGCGCGTTCTTCGGGCTGCGCGGCATCGGCCATCCCTGGATCGCGCCGGCGGTGGCCGTGATTGCGGCCGTGCTGGGCGGAATGTTCGGGGCCCTCGCACGGACCTGGGCCACGGCGGCGCTCCTCGCCGGCATCTTTGCCGCTCCCGTGGGCGCCGGCGTGGCGGCCTTGAAGCGGCCCTGGCCGCCCGTCGCCGCGGTGGCGGGCAGCATCGGACTGTTCGTGGGCATCACCCGGCAGCGGAAGTTGGAGATCTTCCTGCCCCCTCTGTTCGCGGCAGCGTTTGCCGCGCTCGGCGCGGCCATCGGATGGGGACCGAACCGCCGCGGGGCCGTGCTCTGGCGGCTGCTCGACGTGGAGTGGGTGCTCGGGCTCGCGGCCGCGCTGGCCGTGCCTCTGGTGGCGCTGGTGGTCCTGCGCGAGCGCTGGCGCCGGGCGAAGCTCGAGCGGCGCACGCTGGAGATGGACGACGAGGACTTGAAGAGGAAGATCGCGGAGCGGCAGCCCGATTACGAGCGCGCGGCGCAGGAGCTCGAGAGCGGAGGCGAGAACGAGGGCGGCGGGGGGACCGTGCCGGAATCGGAGTGACGCCCGCCCTGCGCCTCAGAGCGGCGTGATGCTCAGGTTGTCGAAGTACGTGTCGTTTGCCCAGCTCGAGAAGCCGAAGCGATCGTGGCCGCTTCCCGAGAGCGGTGCCGGATCGTTCATCTCCAGAGCGAGCTGGCCATCCATCTCCCAGCGCAGCCGCCCACCCTGCTTCGTGACCGACACGTGGTACATCCGCCCGCGCTCGACCTTCAGGTCGCCGCGCTTCACCACGAAGGGCGTGTCGCGCTGCCAGTATTCGCCCTTCTCCATCC
>VBKQ01000312.1 GCA_005879505.1 Deltaproteobacteria bacterium | reverse complement strand
CCTTCTACGCGGAGCACTTCGGCGCGAGCCCCACCGTGGTAGGCCTGCTCGTGAGCACGTACGCGCTCTGCCAGCTCGTCGCCGGCCCGGTGCTCGGGCAGCTCTCCG
Source organism: Deltaproteobacteria bacterium (assembly GCA_005879505.1). Lineage (GTDB taxonomy): Bacteria > Myxococcota > Myxococcia > Myxococcales > 40CM-4-68-19 > 40CM-4-68-19. The sequence goes on along the minus strand of VBKQ01000312.1, from coordinate 7,425 downwards.
ATCATCTCGGGCGCAAGCCGGTCCTGACCGCCAGCCAGATCGGCACGTTCGCGGGCTTTCTCGTGCTCGCTTACGCGCCCAACCTCTTCTTCGTCTTCCTGGCGCGCATCATCGACGGTCTCACCGCCGGCAATCTCTCCATCGCGCAGGCGTACATCGCCGACGTGACCGCGCCGAAGGACCGCGCGCGGGCATTCGCGGTGATCGGGATCGCTTTCGGGATCGGCTTCCTCATCGGCCCCGGAGCGTCGGGGTACCTGACCAGCCATTTCGGTTACCACGTCCCGATCCTGTGTGCGGCCGCGCTCTCGTTGCTCAGCATCCTCGGGACCACGTTTCTCTTGCCCGCGGTCCCCGCGCACCCGGAAGAGATGCAGCCCGCGACCGCGCAGCAGGAGCTCGAAGCTCCCATCGCGCCGGGCGGCAAGCGCCTGCGGATCCTCGATTGGGGAACGTATCTGCAGTACTTCCGGCGGCCGGCGCTCGGCGGGCTCTTGCTGGAGTTCTTTCTCTTCACCTTCGCGTTCGCGACCTTCACCAGCGGATTTGCGCTGTTCGCGGAGCGGCGCTTCACCTGGCACGGCGCCGCCTTCGGCCCGAAGGAGGTGGGCTACGTCTTCATGTACTCGGGCTTCCTCGGCATCCTCGTGCAGGGGTCGATGCGCCAGGGAGTGCTCGTGCGCCGCGTCGGCGAGGTCCGATTGGTGACGCTGGGTTTCCTTGCTGGTTCGCTCGGATACGGGCTGCTCGGTGCCAGCTTTGGCATCGCCGCGCTGCTCTTCGCAGCGACGCTCGCTTCGTTCGGCAACGGCGTCCTCCGGCCCTCGCTGACCAGCCTGATCACGCAGCAGGTCTCGCGTGGCGAGCAGGGCCTGGTGCTCGGGCTGAACCAGTCGCTGCTGTCGATAGCGCAGATCGTCGGTCCAGCGATCGCGGGAGCGCTGATCGACCGCGGTCATCTCACGCTGTGGGCGCTCTGGGCGTCGGTGATCCTCGGGCTGGCGCTCGTGCTCAATCTGAAAGCGCGCGAGACGCGCCCGGCGCACGACTAGAACAACCTGTACAGCCTGAGAACAATGGCCGCAGACCCGCGGCTTTGGCGCGGGAGCGGCTAGAACCCGCGCGCCGCCGGAGAGCCAGGCACGTACGCCGGCCCGACCTGCAGCCGGATTCCGCCGGTCGCCGCCAGCAGCGTGAACGCAAACGGCAGCTGCACCGTTCCGTCATCGCGCATCAAACCAGGCGGCGGATTGGGGAAGCGCTGCACGACGCGGAACGCGTCTACCGCAACCTCGTCGAGGTACTGCACTCCGGACGAGGCGGCGACGTGGACGTCGGTGATCTCGCCCTGCCGATCGAGGGTGAACTCGATCACCGTGCGGCGATCCTTGTACGAATAGAGCTGGCCGGTTGGATCGCGCTTGCCCGAAGCGTCGATCACCTTCTGCGTCCACACCCGCCCGACGGTCTCTTTCACGCGGTTGAGGAAACCGGCGAACTTGAAGCTGCGCGCGTTCAGGAAGGTCCCTTCGCCTTCCTCGATTCCGCGCAGATCGTCGGGCATCGGGCCCCCGGAGAGCGGACCCATCGCACCGATGGACTGATCCAGGGTCAGCTTCAGCGGGCGCAGCTCGCCCGGCGTCCCCGGCGCCGCGTCCGGCCCGCCCGGCCCGATGTTGGAAGCCTTGCCTTCGCTACCGGGGTCGGCGCGCGCGATCTTGTTTCCCGTCCCCTTGAAGGCGTCGGTGCCCTCGCGGTTCCTCAAGGTGCCGTCAGGAGCTTCCTCCAGGTGCAGCGGGTCGCGCCTCTGTTTGCTGGGGAGCTCGGCCGCCTGCTTCTGCCGCTTCTGCTCGCGGCCGCCGCCGAGCCTGCCGTTGTCGCCCGGCTGCACACTCGTCGCCGGCGCGCCCTGTTCGGTCTTGTCGTTGCGGCCTTCCTTCTGCAGCCGGGAAAGGGCGTTCTTGTAGAAGGCACTCGTCTCCCGCGCGCGCGTCTCCTTCTCCACTCGGCTGTCCTTCTCGGACAGGTACTTGGTCGGCTTGTCGGGCGTCTGCTCGTTGGTCGGACCGAGCGAGACGACCTGGCCGCTCTCCAGCTTTTCCTGCTTCTCCGCGGCAAGCGGCGGAGGCGTTATGGGCAGGTTCGGGAGCTGGGGCTGGGCGCTATTTGCGGAAGACTGCGGACCGGCCGGCCGAATCCCCTGCAATTGCGACCGGTTGGAAGCGACGAGCGACACGACCTGGTTCACGGGATGCTTGGGCGCGTGGAACATCGCGTCCTTGGCGATCCCGAGCAGCAGCAGGAGGTGCACGGCGATGGACAGCGCCACCGCGATGGTCAGGCGGCGGCCGCGCCGAACCGGCTGCTGGGGCAAAGGCATTGCGGGCCTATTGTAGCCCCGGCGCCGCCTGACAGGCGAGTCGCCGAACGTCCTGGAGTGCTCCGGAGTGCACTGGTCCGGTTCGGGGAGCACTTGTTTCGAACATCGGCGCGCGGGCAGTCAATCCGAAGGGACCTCAAAAAAGTGGCCGCGTATCCACCTTTGGCGGCGGCCGCGACTAGTAGATCCGGACCGGCGCAGCGCCTGAGTAATACCAGCCGAGGATGTCGCGATAGCTCGCCCCGCGCACGGCGCGCCCGATCGCCCCCGTCTGGCACATCCCGCTGCCGTGACCCCAGCCACCTCCGATGAACGTCCAGCCGCCGCTTGACCGTTCGATCACGAACATGCCGCTGTTCAGGTTGCGGAACAGCCTGCGGATCGGGAGCTCGCCGTACACCCGGGCGGTCGCCCGCCCGCCCGCGATCCGGAGGGCGCGCGCGCGGCCAGAGACGCCGCGGCCCTCGACGGCGAGGGCCTGGACGGCACCGACGCCCAACGGCGCGCAGATCTCGTCCACTTCCCGCTGCGTGAAGGCGCGTTGCCAGCGCACCTTCTCCGGATTCGCGTACCCGGACGAGGCGCAGTAGCTGGGAACGGGGTTGAGATGGACGAAACGCGAGACCAGGGCCTCTCCGATCCCATCGCGGAACGCCTCCATCCCCGGCGCGCCGGGATCGAAATCGGGCCGCCCTCGCAGGGAGGGATCCGCGGGGCCGCCCCAGACGGCGTCGTTGTCTTCGGTGTACCCGCCGCAGACCGCGGAGTACACCGAGTCAACCAGGCGGCTCTGTCCGTTGCGTTCGGCGAACAGCGCTTCCCCGCGCGTCGCGTCCACCGCGGCGCCGGTGCTCGCCTCTTCCGCCGCGACTCCCTTGTAGACCTGGCAATGCTGCTCGGCACAGAGCAGGTAGGGATCGCCCACGTGGCGTGCGCCGATCTTCGCCAGGACCTCGCCGCGTGCGGTGACTGCCTGCGCCTTGAGGGCCTCCAGGTGCGCCTTGGCGAAGATCTCGCTGGGCACGACGCCCTTGACGAGCCGTTCCATTTCCACCGCCGCCACCAGCGCGAGCGAGCCGGACGCATCCACGGTCGCGAACAGCCGTCCCGGATATGTCCGGGTCTCGTACCCGTGGAAGCTGTAGCCCATGCCGTACTCGACCTGCTCGACCGTGATCCCGGAGCTTGCGCGCAGCTCGATGGCGCTCTCGCCGATGCCGACCGAGTTGCCTCGCGGATCGCGCAGCTCGATGCGCGCCTGCGGACGGACGGCGATCTCGCGGCGGATCTGTACCCGGGTACCGAATCGGGCTTGAAGCTCCTGCGTCTGGTGCCTCGCCCTGGCTTCGGTCGCGTCTCCTTCGGCGAGGATGGCGTACCGGCGCGTATCGACCACGTGGCCGGCGATGCCGTAGGCCTCTCCGACGGTCGCGACGCGGACAGCGACGCCCTTTGCCGCCCATTCCTCGCGCGCCCTCTGGACGCCCTGCTTGTCATCGTACCGGAGCTGCTCGAGCTCGACCCACGATGCTCCGGCTCGGAGAGAAGAAGATCTGCTGGCGTCCCTCGAGGACCCGCACGGTGATCAGCGGCTCGCCGCCGGAAAACGACAGCCGGCGCGCGTGGAGCAGCTCGAGCGGATCGTCCGGGGCGGGCGCACCGGAGAAGAGATCGTCTTCCGCAGGCAGGGCGCGCGCGAGCAAGGTGCCGCCGAGAAAGGAGAGGAACCTTCGGCGCGGCGTCGTCATCTGCGCAGGTGAGTCCGCTCCACGTACTCGCGAAAGCCTGCGCGCAGCCGCTTCGCGATCGGTCCGGGCCGTCCGTCGGAAACCTTGCGCACCTGCTCGCCGTGGGATTCCAGGAACACCAGGCTCGTCACCGGCATCGCCTCGCGCAGCGTGCTGGTCATGAACACCTCGTCCGCCGCGGCCAGCGCCTCCGGCCCGTGCGGCTCCTCGCGCAGGATCAATCCCTGCGCGCGGGCGATGTCGATGAACAGCGCCCGGGTGACTCCCTCCAGCATCCCGAGCGAAAGAGGCGGTGTCACCAGCACGCCGCGCTGGACGAAGAAGACGTTGGAGGTGGTGCCTTCCGTGACCCGCCCCGCGAGATCCAGCAGGATGGCGTCGTCCGCACCCGCCTCCTGCGCCTCGCGAAGCGCGAGGATGTTGTTCAGGTAGTTGCCGGTCTTGAGCGCCGGATCGAGCGCCTGGGGAGGATTGCGCCGCGTCCTGGCGATCGCCATCTGCAGGCCCCGCTCGTATTGCTCTTCCGGCGGCGCCGCGAGCGGCCGCACGATCACGATCAGCCGGTTCTGGCCGCGGGCGAGGAAAGGAGAAAGACCGAACTCGCCGGCGCCGCGGGTGATGACGATCCGCACGTACGATTCGGGGTTGCCGGCGGCCTCGAGCGTGCGCTGCAGCTCGCGAACGATCGACGCGCGCGGTGGCAGCGTCAGATCGATCCGCTGCGCCGTGTTCTCCATCCGTGCCAGGTGCCGGTCGAGCTCGAACGGGCGCCCGGAATAGGTGCGCACCACCTCGTAGACGCTGTCGCCGTAGAGGAAACCGCGGTCGAAGACCGGCACGACCGCCTGGTCCGGCGGGACCAGCCTTCCTTCCACATTGCAGAGGACGGGCACCGGACGGTGGTACCGCCCCCTGCCGGCCTGCGCAACAATCGTTCAATGCCGTCGCCGCTGGGCCGCAAACGCGGTGCAGGAGCGGCGGCGATGGGATACAACCTCACGTGAGCCGCTAGCTCAGCTGGTAGAGCACCGGCCTTTTAAGCCGAGGGTCGTGGGTTCGATCCCCACGCGGCTCACTCTGCAACGTCTCGATCGCGTTCGTGAAATCCTCGGTGCGCTTCGGCGCGGGAAGCGCCTTGGGCGCGGCCGTCAGCAAACTGTCAGCAAACGGAGCCGGTCCGATGCGGCTCACGGCTTCGCGCAGGTCCTCCAGCGCGAGGTGCCCGTACGTGCCGGTCGTGGTCGTCACCGACGCGCGCCGCAGGATGCGCTGCACGCGGTGCGCATCGAGGACTGGGGAAAGCTGCTCGGCGACACCGCTGCCGTCGCAGCCCTGCTCGACCGCATGCTCCACCACGGCCAGGTCCTCAAGTGCGGCCCGCGCAGCTGGCGCGCCCGCGTGGAGGCCGACTTGCACGTCGAGAGCGCGGCGGGGTAATCAGGCATCACGTCTCGGCCACTCCGTTTGGCCGGTTTTGAGATGTCCGCCATTGGCCGGATTTGTGACGTCCCCCGAGGATCGTGGCGAAGACGACGAACCCCGTGGCCGCGAACCCGAGTACATCGTGGAGCTGTCCATGGCGCCCGTTGTATTCGACCTTTTACGGTCACGACGATAGTCACCGCGGCGGAGTGTGCCATACCTCCGCTGCGCTGGGGCGGGAGCACGCGCTGCTGCGCGGACACCTCCTCGCGCTTCTCGATCGTCATGCCGCGACGCCATCCGCGGTCACGAAACGCTCCAGACGTTCGGCGCCCGGGCGCGCCGGTGAGGTGTGCCGATTCACACGTCGCCGGCGCACTGCTCATCATCGGAATCGTTTAGTGCTTCGAGCGCGTGGTCATCCAGAGATCATTGCCGCCGGAGCCCCCCGGTCGGTTTGAACCCAGGATCATCGTGAGGCCGTCGAACGACAGGTTCGGAGTCACATCGGCGAACGGGGTGTTGACGGGTGCCCCGAGATTTACCGGCGCGGACCAGGCGTCGTTGGCATTCTGACGCGTAGACGTCCAAATGTCCGTGAGACCCTCTCCACCTAGCCGGTTGGAGAAGAAAAAGACTTCCTTCCCGTCGTGGCGAAGCGAGGCCGCCTGCTCGTTGGCTCCGACCATATTCAGTTCAGCAACGAATACTGCAGGGCCGTGCGCCACTCCATCGCGCGACACTCCAACATAGTAAAGGTCCGCGAGGTTAAGCGTCGCGTCACCGCGATTGAAGTAGAGGTTTCCTCCGCCTTCCTCCGCGTTCTGGTGATAATTGGGTGCCTGCTCGAAATCGGCCGTGTTCGCCCCGGGACCGAGGTTCACCGGCTCTCCCCACCCGTGGTCATCATTCGGGTTGTCCCGCCGTGACATGTACAGATCAGGGGCACCATGGCCGCCCGGACGACTGCTCGCCCAGAACAGCAGGTGTCCGTCGATCGAGACGTTCGGCGCGAAATCGTTCTCCGGCGAATTCACCGGAGGACCGATATTCACCGGAGCCTCCCACCGACTGTCGACCGAGACACGCCGTGTGACCCAGATGTCTTGACTGCCCAGCCCGCCAGGTCGGTTCGACGAGAAATAGATCGCGAGCCCGTCTTTCAACAGCTGTGCGTTCTGTTCGTTCGACGTCGAGTTCACGATTGGTCCGAGATTCACGGGAGTGGACCAGTCGGAGTACTTGGCGGCAGACAGCGACGAGGAGTGCAGGACTAGATCGGCATCCGTGACGTCTGCTGTGCACGCGAGTGTCGCGCCCACGACGAGGGCGCATCCAATGTAGATCGTACGCATAAGTCCCCCTGTGGTCCCAACTGCAAAATGCACAAACTTCCATTTGGATTTCGAAATTGTTCGCAATTTCCTCCCTGACGAGTCATCTCGCGTCAATGGAACGAGAGCGGGATATCCAGTCGTCCCGTAACAGCGGACCGGCCTTTTTTTGATGGCTCGCAAGAAGAGGCTTCGGAAGCGAGCGCAGTCTCTAGAGGGCATACTCGCACCGCGGCGCGCGCTGAAGATCCGCACGGACCGCTGTAACCGAGCGCGCAATCGCCTACCGCTCAGGATTCTCATGGGCTCCCCCCGGAGACCCGTCGGGATGACAGTCTCCTGGTGATTGGAAGTCAATGTCCTCACGCTCGCTCCGCAGGAGAGCCTGCGGGCGGGCGCAGACACTCTGCGCACTTGCGCGATTTGTCCCAGCTCTCGTGCATCTCGTTGCCGGGGCGAGTGAAGGTGACGAGGAGGGCCCCGTCCTCTTCCGAAGTCTCGACGCCATGCAGCGCCGTCAATCGTGCAGCGACCTCCGCCC
>VBKQ01000311.1 GCA_005879505.1 Deltaproteobacteria bacterium | reverse complement strand
GACGGTCCTGGTGATCACGCCGGCGCAGCGAGACTGATCCCGCGCGCTCACGGATCACAGGAGCTCCAACATTCCAGAACCGGACGCTCGCGTCCCACGAGTGGACACCGGCGGCGAGCCGGCCACTCGACGGCGCAAGGCACGAAGCTTGCGCCGCCGACCCCTCATGGAGACCCTGCTGGGCGACCTGCGTCTGGCATTGCGGATGCTGGTCAAGGCGCCCCTGTTCGCGCTTCTCTCCATCGGCGCGCTGGCGCTCGGCATCGGCGCCAACGCGGTGATGTTCGGCGTCATCGAGACGGTGCTGCTGGAGCCGCTCGTCTACCGGGACTCGAGCCGGCTGGTGATGGTGCAGACGGTGCTGGAGGAGAGCGGCACGCGCATCGGCAGCTCCCCACCCGACTTCTACCGCCTGCGCGAGAAGAACCGCAGCTTCGAAGGCGTGGCGGCCCTCTACGCGCAGCCGCTGAACCTCACGGGCGCGCAGGAGCCGGAACGCGTGCGGGCCCTCCACGTCACCGCCAATCTGTTGCCCCTCTCGGGAGTGGAGCCCGCGTTCGGCCGCGGCTTCTCGGCCGATGACGAGAAGTGGGGCTCGCAGCCGGTGGCCCTGATCAGCGACGCCCTCTGGCACACCCGATTCGGCGGCGACCGTTCGGTCCTCGGCCGCACCGTCGCCCTGGGCGGGGAGCCTGCCACCATCATCGGCGTGCTCCCCAAGGGCTTCTCCTGGCCGCGATCTCGATCTCGGCCGCGTCGCCTACTACGGCATCAGCTGAGGCGGCGCGCTGGGGCCGATCCTCGCCGCGGTCGAGCCGCGCATCCGCGCGGTGGTGCTCATCAGCGGCGGGCTCGAGGTGCAGGACACGTTACCGGAGGTCGATCCGCTCAACTTTGCGCCGCACGTGCTGCAGCCGACGCTGATGATCAATGGCCGCTACGACTTCTTCTTCCCGGTGGAGACTTCGCAGCAGCCGCTCTTCGCGCTGCTCGGCGTGAAACCGTCCGACAAGCGGCACATCGTCGTCGACGGCGGGCACTACCCGCCACAGGACCTCTTGGTGAAAGAGACTGTCGACTGGCTCGACCGGTACCTGGGGCCGGTGCGGTAGCGCTCGATCTGCTACGCGGCGCCGAGACGGGCGCGTGGCAGCAGCTCGGTAAGCCACTCCGGCACGAGCGACTGGATCCGGGCGTCGATGGCCTGCCGGTTGCGCTGGTACTTCACGGTGACCGCGATCAACGAGAGACCGAGGAGCGTGAGCACGAAAGGAAACGCGATCGAGTTCTGGAAGACGGTATACGCGAGACCAACGAGGTATGCGTTCACGCCGATCGCTCCGTAGAGAAGGAACACCCGTCTCCGAAGCAGCACGCTGAGGACGATGAATCCGAGGTTCAGCAGGCAGTAGAGGAAACGCCGCCACTCGCTGTTGCTGTTCATCGAGCTGATCGCGCCCCAGAGCGCGGTCATGCCGAAGAGGTAGAGCCAGAACCCGAAGTCCTCGCGGGTACGCTGATCGACGAGGTACGCGACGAACAGCATGGCGAGTCCAAACGCGATGGAGACTTTCTGCCCGAGCGCGAGCTGCCACTCGTGGTTGCCGGCAAGATACGCAGCCATGTCCATCGACATGAACCAGAGCGCGACCGCGGCCGGAGCCACCAGGAAGGTGAACTTCACCTTGCGCAGCGCCACCAGCGCTGCCAGGACGGTGGCTGCCTCCATCCAGATCCAGCTGCTGCGGATGTAAGGATAGAAATCGCGGTAGTCGCCGGGATCGTGGACCGGCCAGAACCCGCTGCCTTTCTCCAGGCCCCAGATGGCAAGGGGCGTCATGCAGACCGCCATGGCGTAGAGCAGACCGCCGGGGATCTTGAGGTCGGGCGTAGCCCGGAGCCTCGCGCCCACGGCGACGAAGCAGGCGGCGTACCCCACCGCGATCAGGCAGACTGCCCACGGGCCCAACCGCTGGAATCCCAGCGTCATCAGCCAACCCATCGCGGCGATGACCACCAGCGAGCCCAGGTAGTACGCCACGTTCAAGCCGGTGAACCGCGCCCGTCCCGGATGACGTTCCTCGAGGAACCGCCACAGCGCCGCGGCCTGCGCCGGATCCACGATCCGCCTTGTGGCCGCCTCGTCCAGATCCTCGCGGTCGATGTTCATCCCATGAGTGTCGCATGGAGGTGGCTTTCGAACCGAACCCCAAAGATGCTACCAGCCCCTACAGGAAGCATCCGAAGCGACGCGGCTGACAAACCCAAACGCTTGGGTTATGATTGCCGGCATGGATGCCGCGGAGATGGGCCGCCGTGGGGGGCGGAGCAGGAGCGCGGCCAAGCGCGCCGCGGCACAGCGCAACGGCGCGCGCGGTGGACGGCCCCGAGATGTGGACGTGCTCGCCCGGAGAGGCCGGGAAGTCTGCGCGCTCCTCGCGGCGGAGCTTCCAGGCGTGGATCCGGGAGACCTGCGCCTGATCGTGCGCTGCCTGCTTTTGCCGCCGGCGCGGCGGGCCGTGTTCGTCTCGCGCCGGAACGACGGCCGGTATGTCTTCTGACATCTCGGAGAAAACGCTGGTCGCGCTCGCAAAGGCGCTTCGCGCAGTGAAACTCGAAGCCATCGTGATCGGCAATTGCGCGAGCATGCTGAACGGCGCACCGGTAACGACGCAGGATATCGATCTGCTCATCCGGGACACGAGAACGAATCGCCGGAAGCTCGCCCGGTTCGCGGATGAGATCGGCGGGTCTGTCCCAATGCCGGTCTCCGAGCTGAGCAAGGTCGAATGGATCGAGGGGCGGCTCGCGGTGCCTGTCGAGATCCATTACGACCGCATTTCCGGCGGCCTGACATTCTCATCCGTCCGATCGCGCGCGCAGATCGTCGCGGTCGGCGACGAGAAGCTTCGGGTCGCGGCCCTGGTCGACGTGATCCGCTCAAAACAAGCCGCCGGCCGACCCAAGGACCGCGCGGTCTTGCCAATCCTTCGCGACACACTCGCCGTCAAGAAGAGGTTGGGGGACGCCCTGTGAGGGGCTCCCTCGTTGTACTGGTGTCGTTCTCATTGGCCGCGCGGCGTGGAGGTGAGCGTGCGGCACTGCTTCACGTCGTTGCCGTCGTTCGTCGTGTCACGCGGATCGGTTCCCGGTACGACGTTGCGGTAGTCGGTCCAGACTGCGTAGGCGAAGCTGCCCATCGAGGTCACCCACAGGTAGTCGCCGTTGAACGGCACCGCGCGGTTCGAGAACTGCTCCCAGTTGGGGAACTGCGTCCTGGACGTGAGCCGCGTACGGCCGGCGAAGCTCGCCCCACCGTCGAACGAGATTGCCGCGTAGACGTCCAACGCCGGCGTGGCGTGGCCGGAAGCATCGTTGCCGATCGGCCGTGCCGTCGAATAGGCCGGATCGTTGCGGCTGTCGTACCAGGCTACGTGCGCTACACCCTGATCGACGGACACGTTGCGTGAGGGTCTGTGCGCCCAGCGTACGACGTCGGAATCACCGCGTACCGCGTGGCGCACGGGCTGACCGGGAGAGGAACAGCGCACGAAACGACGCACTGTCGGACTCCTCCGCTACGCTCCGGTCATGAAGAACGAACCACGTTACGTGATTATCGCTTCTAACGAACCGAAGCCGATGGGCGAAACGCTCCTCGACTATGCGCGGCCTCTCATCCAGCAACTCCCGCACGACCATACGCTCGAGGAACTGAAGGCCGTCGTCATATTTGCCGCAGTCCTGTGGAACGTCCAGGTCGTCGAGGACATCTCGGGCGCCGTCAGATACCTCAGCAAGAAGATGCCGCCACGCCTGCGGGTTCGGCCAGCGAAAGGGCTGGTCCTCATCCGGCGCATGCTCACGCGAAAGGATCAGTGCTTCCGCGACGACCACCGGCTTGCGCTGGCGGTGGATGTCCATCGCGACGGCTCGGACCTGCGCGTCACCGCTGTCGGCGCCGTCGCAGAGTTGGATGCGCTCCCGTCGACCGTCGACGGCTGGCCTTGCAACGTAGGCGACATCAGATCAGGTCGACGGCACCTCCCAAACTGAGCTGTCGAGTACGCCGCGCGCATGGGATTCCGGACGGGCGCCGTCTCGCACGGCGCCGAGCCAGCCCTCACGCGAATGATGGAAACCGCGTTCGCTTCCGGGCAGTGCTGCGGCCCTGAGCAACGCAAGGACGAGCGTGATTTCACCCGGCGGCGACGTAGCTGCGCCGCAGGCCGAACTCCCAGACGATCTTGTCTGGCGCGCTGCCGGTGACGCGCATGCGGCCGCCGTGGATGCCGTGGAGGTGATGGGCGGCGCAGAGGCTGATCAAATTCGAGGGGTCATCGCTTCCGCCTTGCGAGCGGGGCTTGATGTGATGCGCGTGCACTGCCGCTCTGCTGCAGCCCGGGACCTGGCAGAAGTGCTTGTCGCGGGTGCGGATGCGCCGTTGCAGCGTGTTCGCCTGCTTCAGTTGCTCTCTCCAGACCTCCACGAAGTGCTCCGCCAGCGCCACCAGGCACTCTCCAGCCGATAACCAGCGCCTCGCCGCCGCGCGGGCAGCGCGAAAAGCTGCCTTGACGACCTCCGCGACGCTCACCGTCATCCAGACGGAGAAGGTCCCTCGCGCGCACATCTGCGCCTCGTCTTTGGCCTGCATCGCCCGACGCAGCGCGACGCAGGTCATCGTCTCCGCCTTCTCGATCCAGCCCTCCACCTCCTCTCCTTCCGCATGCCGCGCGATGATGCGCGCCTTCTCGTAGCTGATCCGCTTCTCGCGCAGCGCCCGCCGCAGCAGAGGGATCCGATACAGGCTGCGCTCGAGCGCAATGCGCTGCGCGACGGTGCGCTCGGCCATCCCCAGCCGCTCCTCGCAGTAATGGCCGAAGCTGGCGAACCCGAGAGGCTCCCAGGCGCGGCTCGTCTTGAAGAGCATCGCCACGTGCCCGAATACCTCGTCCCAGTGAGCGCGCCTCTCCACCAGTCCCTTCAGCTCCGCGTCGATGCCCCAGGGATCG
>VBKQ01000013.1 GCA_005879505.1 Deltaproteobacteria bacterium | reverse complement strand
GGGCCTCGGTACCGCGGAGCATGCCGCTCCGATGAGAGCGAAGGCGATGAGAGCTTTGGATGGACGATCCATGACCTACCTCCTGGTGATTGGAGTTGTAGATACAACTACACCGACTGATGGATGCCGCATCCCCGGAAGGGTTGCGCGGGTGCGGCGGTGTCACATCTTCATGACGATTTGTGCGATGCAGCGATGATTTTCGCGGGCCGCGGCGGTCCAAGCATCGAAGCCGACGGATCCCAGAGCAAGGAGAACGCCGAAATGCAAAAGATCACTCCGTTCCTGTGGTTCGACACCAAGGCCGAGGAGGCCGCGAAGTTCTACACTTCGATCTTCAAGAATTCCGAGATCGTCAGCATCGCGCGATACGGCGAAGCCGGACCGGGCCCGAAGGGGTCGGTGATGACCGTCGCCTTCAAGCTCGATGGACAGGACTTCGTGGCGTTGAATGGCGGTCCTCAGTTCCAGTTCACGCTCGCGATCTCCTTCGTCGTGAACTGCAAGACGCAGGAGGAGGTCGACTACTTCTGGGAGAAGCTTTCCCAGGGCGGAAAGACAGACCGGTGCGGCTGGCTCAAGGACAAGTTCGGTCTCTCCTGGCAGGTCGTGCCCACCATCCTGGGGGAGCTGTTGGGGGACAAGAACGCGAAGAAGGCGAATCGCGTGATGGAAGCCATGCTGCAGATGGACAAGATGGAGATCGACAAGCTGAAGCAGGCCTACGAGACTTAGCAGCGCGTCCTGAAAACGCGGCGCTCGAGCTCGCCGAAAGGATCGGTCGCAACGAGCAATATGGTCCTGACGGGAGTGCTCGCGCCCTCTCGCAGCCATCGTCCGAGCTGGAACCGCAGCTCACCAAAGACGAGACCACCCAAAGGGGTCCAGACCAGGTCCACGGCGCTGGGGCGTTTGTATGGCGCCTCGACCACGTACTCCCAGGCGAACGACGTCGCCGCCACGGCTGCCGCTGATGCGGCGGGTCCGTGACCGCATTGCCGGGTACGCGCGTAGATCTCGGAGCCGAACAAGCCATGTCCGAAGACGTTGATCGTCCATGGATCGCCGTCCGATCCGAGGAGCGGACGGTCCCGCCGGAACTCTGGCAGCCTGGACCAGGCCCGCTCGAGCCCCCGGAATTGATCAGGCAGCCGCGTGGGATCGTAGGCTTGCGGCCAGAGGATCGAGGCTGAGATTCTCATCGCCGCGAGTGTCCCGGCCGCATGAAGCACCGGAATCCGCCAACCTCCCTCGGCCTGCGGCTCTGGACGCTGGCTTGCAGGCGCGGGCTCACGGTCGATTGCGCCCGTCTGGGCCGCGGACAGCCCGGCGGTGGCGATGGCGAAGGCGAGGCCCAAGAAGACCATTCCCGGCAGTACACGGCGCAGGTATCGCCTTCGTCAATCCCTGCCCCTTCACAATGCGAAAACGGAGCGGTGCAGCTCCGCGATCGCGAGGCGCAGGGCCGGTCGGCGCGGAGATCAACCCGTGCGCGATTGCGGTTCCGTCTCCTGCCGCCCGAGGCGCTTGCACAGTCGTCCGAGCTGATCCTGCTCCGCAGCCGACAGCGCCGAGAACTCCTTGACGACGCGCGGGACGTGTCGCTGGAAGGCCTTGCCGATGGCGCGTCTGCCGGCCGCGGTCAGCTCGACTCGCACGCGCCGGCGGTCGCCCGGGACGGGCACCCGGCGCACGAGGCCCCGCTCCTCCAGCTGATCGACCAGCAGCACCATGTTGGGCCGGCTGGTGAGCACCTTGGGGCCGAGCTCGCACGGCTCGAGAGGACCCAGGTGCAGCAGCGCTTCGAGGACTCCGAACTGGCTCTGTGTGAATCCCTCTTCGCGGATCCCGATCTCCAGGCGGCCCTGCAGCGACGCGGCGCAGCGCACCAGCTTGATGAGCGCGTCCAGCGCCCGCACCTCGGCAGCATGCCCCTGGTAGTGTGTTCCCATCGCGAATCCTCCGGCCTGCCCGGACATCATTTAGCTCAGAATCAGTTAGCTCTGAATGAGCTGGCGCGCAAGGAGATCGGGTCATGGCGACGGAGAACAAGGTCCGCGAAATCGAGCAGGTGGTGACGGCGCACAGGCAGCTGGAGGGCGCCGGATTCGTGGTGCGCCGGCCGTTCCCCGGCGAGATCGACGCGGTCGACCCGTTCCTCCTCATCGACGAGATGGGGCCGGTCGATTACGCGCCCGGCGAGGCGATCGGCGCTCCTGATCACCCCCATCGGGGCTTCGAGACGGTCACTTACGTGCTCGAAGGCGAGATGGAGCACGAGGATTCCGCTGGACATCGCGGCAGCCTCGGACCGGGCGACGTGCAGTGGATGACCGCCGGGGCCGGCATCGTCCATTCGGAGATGCCTTCGCGGAGGATTCGCGAGCAGGGCGGCCGGGTGCACGGCTTCCAGGTCTGGGTCAACCTGCCCAGGCGGGACAAGCTGATCCGCCCGCGCTACCAGGAGTACTCGCGAGAGAAGCTGCCTCAAGCGAGCACGGGCGACGGCAAGGCCCAGGTTCGCGTGATCGCCGGCGAGGCGCTCGGCGCCCGCGCCGTGATCGAGACGCGGACTCCTATCGTCTTCCAGGATTGGACCCTCCAGCCCGGGGCCGACGTCACCATTTCCTTCAGGCCTGACCTCCGCATGCTGGCCTATGTATTCGAGGGTTCGGCGCGAATCGGTCCGAACGGCACCAGGCTCGAGGAAGGTCAGCTCGCCATCTTCGGCGCCGGCGATTCCGTTCACCTTTCGGGATCCGGCGGTCCGGGCCGGCTTCTCCTGCTCGGTGGCGTTCCGCTCCGTGAGCCGGTGGCGCGCTACGGCCCTTTCGTCATGAACACGCGGGCGGAGCTCGTCCAGGCGGTCGAGGATTACCAGAGCGGCAAGATGGGCGAGATCACCCGCAGCGCCGAGATCCGGGGAGAGGCGCCCTAGAGAGCCGAAAGGGCGCATCTGCGGCTCCAATGGAGCGACGGCGCGCTCCCCCGAGCACGCGCCATGACCTGACGCATGGCGGGGCCCCTCAGGGCACGCCAGATCGATCGGTCACTGCCCTCGGTCGCCAGAGCGAGACGAGCGCCGTCGTTCCAAGCACGACGGCGATCACCGCCACCGAGGCAGGCGGACTGATCTGGACCCAATCGCTCGCGAGCATCTTTGCGGCGGTGAACAGGAGGATGGTCGCGAGCCCCTGCCGGACGAACCGGAGCCGGTTGAGCGCCTCCGCCACCACGAAGTAGAGCGAACGCAACCCGAACATCGCCATCACGTTCGAGCTGTAGACGATCAAGGGATCGCGGGTGATCGAGAGCACCGCGGGAACCGAATCGAGCGCAAAGACGATGTCCGTCGTCTCGATCACCACCAGTGCGACGAAGAGGGGCGTCGCGACCAGCCGCGCACGGTCGCGCCGCCAGAACCGGTTCCCGCTGACCACGGGACTGACCGGGATGATGCGCGCGATCCAAGTCTCGCAGACGTTACAGGCCTTGGCGACCGCTCGCCGCTCGCGCTGCTCGGCGAAGAGGAGCCTCCAGGCGGCGAAGAGGATGAGCGCGGTGAACGGATAGGTGATCCAGTGAAACCGTTCGATCAGCGCGATGCCGGCGAGAATCACCACGGCCCGGAGCACCAGCGCGCCACCGATCCCGGCCCGCAATACCCGCCGCTGGTACCGCGCAGGGATTTTCAGCTCGGAAAAGATGATGACGAACACGAAGATGTTGTCGATGGAGAGCGCCTTCTCCAGCAGATAGGCGGCGTAGTACTCGGCCGCGGCGGTGCTGCCGCGGGTGAGGGCGATCCACCCCCCGAAGGCGAGGGCCAGCGCGATCCAGCCGGCGCTCCAGGCCAGGTTGCGGCGCCAGGGCGTGCTTGCGGTTGCCTCGTCGTTCACCGGGTCCTCCTGGCGACGCATGGCTTGCGCTCCAAGGGAGGCTGCAAGCGCCTGGTCGAGGTGTCAACCTCGCTGGCACTACCTCTTGCGCAGGGATGCAATATTCCGCAATCTCTCCTCGGAGATGCCAAGGCCCGCGAAGATCCTCATCGTCGACGACGATCCCGACATCCGCGACAGCCTGGGCGAGGCCCTCCGCGAGGAAGGTTACGAGGTCACCCAGTTCTCGGGCGCACGCGAGGCTCTCGACTACCTGCAAGGCGGGGCGCGGATCGACGTGATCCTCCTCGATCTCTTCATGCCCGGCCTGGACGGGTGGGACTTCCGCGCCGAGCAAAAGAGCGATCCTCGCACCGCGGGCATCCCGGTGATCTCTCTTTCGGCCGGCGGCAAGCTGGTCGACGTCGCATGTTCACTGCGCAAGCCCGTGAGCGTGGACGAGATCGTCCGCGCGATCGAGGGCGTGGCGCTGCGGGGTTGATCAACTCGCGGCGGAATCCGGACGCCAGCGCGGAAGCTGCACGATGAAAGTGGATCCCTGGCCGGGCTCGCTCTGGACCTCGATCCGCCCGCCGTGCGCTTCAACCAGCTGGCGCGCGATGTACAGCCCGAGCCCGAGACCACCGTACTTGCGCACCGGAACGGCTCGCTCGAACCGTTCGAACACCGACGCGATCTTGTCCTTCGAGATGCCGATTCCCCGGTCGGCGACCACCAACCGCACCGCCGCGTCGTCTCCCTGGAGGGCGAGCTCGATCGGCTTTCCCGCGCCGAACTTCACTGCATTCGACAGCAGGTTCGTTAGCACCTGGTCGACGCGCAGCGGGTCCCAGACGCCGACGAGCCGGTCAGGGGCGCGCACGACCAGCGTCGACCCGTTCTCGCGCGCCGGCTCAATGAAGCGAGCGGCAACCTCCGTCGCCAGCGCGGAAAGATCGAACTCCTCGGGGGAGAGCTCGATCCTGCCCGCTTTGATGCGGGAAACGTCCAGCAAGGAATCGACCAGCTTGATCAGGCGGCCGAGCTGCTGGGCGACGCGCGCCGTCCTTTCCCGAAGGCGTTCGTCTTGCGAGCGCTGGACCACGCGCTCCAGTCCCTGGACGGTCAGGAGCATGGCGGTGAGTGGGGTGCGCAGCTCGTGCGATGCCACGGAGAGGAATTCATCGCGCACCGCGACCGCCTCTCGTGCGGCTTGATAGAGACGGGCGTTCTCCAGGGCGCGCTCCTCGACGGCGGCGCGCGCCGCTTGCTCGCGAAGGAAGTTCTCGTGCTCTCGCTGGGCCTGGTGCCGGTAGATCGCCAGCTCGATGGCGATGTTCAGCTCGCGCTCGTCGAAAGGCTTGAGCAGGTATCCGAACGGCTCGGTCACCCGCGCCCTGCGCAGGGTCGGCTCGTCGGAGAACGCGGTCAGGTAGACCACCGGGAGCGCCAGTTGGGTGCGCATCACGTCGGCGGCCGCGACGCCGTCCATCTCTCCCCGCAGCCTGATGTCCATCAGCACCAGGTCGGGCTTGCGGCGCTGCGCGCTGTCGATGGCCTCGAGTGCCGTCCCCACCGTGTCGGTCACATCGTATCCGGACGCAATCAGGCTCGTCCGCAGGTCCATGGCGACGATGTTCTCGTCCTCGACCACCAGGATCTTCCACGGCGCGCTCATCTGCTTTCCCTCGGCAGATCGATGACGAACGCGGTGCCCTGGCCCGTCTTCTCTTGCAACCGGCCTCCGATCTGCTCGGTCAGGGTGCGCACCAGCTGGAGGCCGAGCGTCCCGGTCTGGCTGACATCCAGGCCGGCGGGAAAGCCAATCCCGTCATCCTCGACGGAGAGCCGGTACCGATCCTGCTCGAGCCTCATGCGCACGCAAATCTCTCCGCGGCGGTCTCCGGGAAAGGCGTGCTTCAGGGCGTTCGCCACCAGCTCGTTGATGATCAGCCCGCAGGGCACCGCCAGGTCGACCCCGAAGACGATCTCGTCGATCTCGACGCGATAGCGGATGCGGCCTCCGGGATTGTAGGAGCGGAAAAGCTGCGGAACCAGCGCGCGGACGTACTGAGGGAAGTCGACGCGTGCGAGGTCTTGCGATCGATACAACATCTCGTGCACCAGCGCCATCGAGCGGATCCGATCCTGGCTCTCACGCAGCACTTGGCGGACGGCAGCGTCGGGGATCTTGGCCGCCTGCAGCCTGAGCAGGCTGGAGGTGATCTGTAAATTGTTCTTGACGCGGTGGTGGATCTCCTTGAGCAGGAGCTCCTTCTCGCGCAAAGAGCTCTTGACGATCTCCGCCGCTTTCTTGGTCTCGGTGATGTCGAAGGCGACACCCTGGAGGAGCACCGGCTGGCCCGACTCGTCGGGGATCAGGCGCGCCTCGCCGTGCACCCAGACCACCTCGCCCGTCTTGGTGAGGAAGCGGCATTCGGCCCGGAAGGGGCCTCCGGCCGCGCAGCCGCGGGCGAACTCCTCATTCCACAGCGCGCGATCGTCGGGGTGGAGCTGCCGGAACCAGAGCACCGGATCGCTCATCCATTCCTCTTGGGAGAACCCGAGCAAGGCCTCGATCTGCGGGCTGACGTAGACGTTGCTGAGACCTCTCTCGAGCGAGGCCATGAACGTCACCGCCGGGATCTGCTCGACCAGCGCGCGGTACCGGGCTTCGACGATGGCCGCTGTCCGCGCCAGGTTGGCATCGCGGGCGGACCCTCCGTTGGAACCGCGGGCGAGCCGCTCCAGGATCGCGGCGCCCTCGCTGGGGGTGAGCGGCGGGTCGTCCCCGGTGGTCATGGCGGGCCGCCGACCTGCGCGCCGAATGCCGGCGAATGACGCAGCTCGAGCACCTTGCCTCCGCCGAGCATCATGTGCACGCCGCAGGGCAGGCAAGGGTCGAAGCTCCGCACGGTGCGCATGATGTCGATACCCTTGAACGACTCGGGTCCGTTCTCCTCGAACAGCGGGCTGCCCTGGATGGCGTCCTCGTACGGACCGGGGGTGCCGAAGCTGTCGCGCGGGCTCGCGTTCCAGGGCGTCGGCGGATAAGGGTGATAATTGGCGATCCGGCCGTTGCGGATCACCATGTGATGCGAGAGCAGCCCGCGCACCGCCTCGTGGAAGCCACAACCGATCGCTTCATCGGGAACCTTGAAATCATTCCACGTCCGCGTGTCGCCGCCGTGGACGAGCTTGCGCCCTCGATCGATGAAATGCAGTGCCGCTGCCGCCGCGTAGGCCTGGAAGTAGCTGCGGGCGCGGTCGCGCTCGAGCGTGTTCGACCAGCGCGGGATCTTCCATTCCAGCTCCGTCTCCGCGAGCTGCGCGGTCCTGGGCAGCCGGATCTTCACGCTGCTCCCCGTCGCCTTCACGCCCGGGAAATCGACCTTGCCGGCGAGGGCCGTCACCCAGAGGCGCGCCAGCGGGCCCCCGCCGCTGTCGAGCGCGAGGTGCGCGCCGCTGCGGCGGTCGAGCCAGCGCGGCGACATGACCCAGGTGTACCTGGCTTGCAGATCCCGCTTCTGCGGCCTGGGCAGCGTGGTCTGGTTCCAGGGATGGCGCTGATCGATCGGATTGCCCAGCGGGTCCGCTTTGACGAACGTCTCCTGGCCCTCCCAGTCGTCGTAGAAGGAAGAGCCGAGGAGGATGCGGATGCCGAGGTTGATCTCGACCAGATCGGTGGTGACCAGCTCGCCGTCGATCACGATGCCGGGAGTGACGAACATCTCCCGTCCCCACTGCGGCATGGTCTGGTAGCGGAAGTCGCATGCCTCGGGATTCTGGAACGCTCCCCAGCAGCCGAGCAGGATCCGCCGTTGTCCCACGCGCTCGTACCCGGGGAGCGCTTGCAGGAAGAAGTCGAAGAGGTCGTCGTGCAGCGGCACCATCCGCTTGACGAAATCGATGTAGCGCGTGAGCCGGACGAAATACTCGTTGAACAGCTGCACCGAGGGGACGGTGCCCACGCCGCCCGGATAGAGCGTGGAAGGATGGACGTGCCGGCCTTCCATCAGGCAGAACATCTCGCGCGCTACCCTGCTCATGCGCAGGGCTTCGTTGTAGAGGGCACCCTCGAAGGGATTGAGCGCGCGCATGATGCCCGCGATGGTCCGGTGGCCGTGCACGTCCGCATGCGGCGCCAGGGTGCTCTCCGCTTTGGCGAGCACGGAGGGATTGGTTTCGCGCACCATCCGCTCGCAGAAATCCACCCCGACCAGATTGTCCTGGAAGAGGTTGTGGTCGAACATGTACTCGGCCGCCTCGGCGCAGTTGATGATCCACTCCGCGAGGGCGGGCGGCTTCACGCCGAACGCCATGTTCTGGGCGTATACGCTGCAGGTCGCGTGGTTGTCGCCGCAGATTCCGCAGATCCGGCTGGTGACGAAGTGCGCGTCGCGGGGATCCTTTCCTCTCATGAAGACACTGTAGCCGCGGAAGATCGACGAGGTCGCCCGGCATTCGGCGACCTCCCGGTTGTCGAAGTCGATCCGGGTATGAATGCCGAGGCTGCCGATGACGCGCGTCACCGGATCCCAGGTCATTTCTACGAGGTTCTTTCCGCTCATCGATCGTCCCGGGCGGGCCGCCGCCAGGCTGGCTCACGGTTCATCGAGTCCACGGTGAACTGCCTCAGCGCCCGCACCGTCCTGCCGTACGTCAGGACGGCGGCGGTCGACATCTTCGCTCCTGGCGGCTCGTCCATGAAGGACATGAACTTGTCGGGAAAGCCCGGCATGGTGCAGCCGATGCACACGCCGCCGACGTTCGGACATCCGCCGATGCCCGCCATCCAACCTCGCTTGCCAACGTTGCACTGCACCACCGGGCCCCAGCAGCCGAGCTTCACGATGCACTTCTGCGTCTCGTACTGGTCGGCGAAGTCGGCCTGCTCGTAGTAGCCGCCGCGGTCACAGCCTTCATGCACCGTCTGCGTGAACAGCCAGCGCGGCCGCAGCGCCTCATCCAGAGGAATCATCGGCGCGCTGCCGCCCATCTGCTGCAGCAGGTAGGAAAGCGTCTCGGTGAAGTTGTCCGGCTGCACCGGACAGCCGGGGACGCATACGATCGGCACGCCGCCAGCGGATCGGAATGACCATCCGAGGTAATCGGGCAGCCCCATGCAGCCGGTGGGATTTCCCAGCATCGCGTGCACGCCGCCGTACGTCGCGCAGGTGCCCGCGGCGATCACGGCGTGAGCGCGGGGGGCGAGCCGATCGATCCATTCGCAGGTCAGGATGGGCTGGCCGGTCGCAGCATCGACGCCGAGGGCGGCCCAAAAACCTTCGGCCTTGTTCTTCTCGTTCGGGATCGATCCTTCGATGACGAGGATGAATGGGTCGAGCTTTCCCGCCGCGGCGTCGCGCATCGACTGCATGAACGCATCGCCGTTTTCATACGCCAGCACCGGGTTGTGCAGGATCACCCTCGGCACGCCGGGCAGCGCCCCGGCGACGAGCTCTTCGATGCTGGGCAGGCTCGCCGCGGTCATGGCGATCGTGTCGCCGTCACAGCCGAGGCCGGCGGTAATCCAGACCACGTGAACCGCATCGATCATGCAGTCCGACGATCATATGCAATGCGGGAAGAGGGCGCCTGCGCCTCCTGCCCGGCGTTGAGAATCGGATAGCATGATGGAGCGCGCGACCATGGCCACGTCCTTCCCCAAAGACCAGATCAAATTCCTGCTGCTGGAGAACGTGCACCAGAGCGCCCACGACCTGATCCGCAGCGAGGGTTTCGCCCTCGAGGCGGTGCCCCGCTCGCTGAAGGAAGACGAGCTCGCGCAGAAGCTGCGCGACGTGCACGTGCTCGGCATCCGGAGCAAGACGCAGGTGACCGCGCGGGCGCTGGCGGAGGCGCGGCGGCTGCTTTCAGTAGGGTGCTTCTGCATCGGAACCAACCAGGTGGACCTGGCGGCGGCCAACGGGCGCGGCGTGCCCGTCTTCAACGCGCCGTTCTCGAACACCCGCAGCGTGGCCGAATTGATCATCTGCGAGGTGATCGCGCTGGCGCGACAGCTCGGGGACCGCTCGCGCGAGGTGCACGAGGGCCGCTGGCGCAAGGCCGCCGCGGGCTCCTTCGAGGTCCGCGGCAAGACGCTCGGCGTGATCGGCTACGGCCACATCGGCTCGCAGGTGGGCGTGCTCGCGGAGGCCCTGGGAATGCGCGTGATCTTCTACGACCACACCAGCAAGCTGCCGATGGGCAACAACCGCGCCTGCGCTTCACTGGCGGAGTTGTTGGCGGCGGCCGATTTCGTCACGCTGCACGTGCCCGCCACCCCGCAAACGGAGAAGATGATCGGCGCGTCCGAGCTGGCCTTGATGCGGGCAGGGAGCTACCTGCTCAATGCCAGCCGCGGAAGCGTGGTCGACCTGCCGGCGCTCGCCGAAGCGCTGCGCAGCGGGCATCTGTCGGGTGCGTCGGTAGACGTCTATCCCGACGAGCCGGAGTCGAACAGCGACGGTTTCGCGACGCCGCTGCGCGGTCTGCCCAACGTTCTCCTCACACCTCATGTGGCGGGCTCCACCATCGAGGCACAGGAAGCCATCGGCCGCGAGGTCGCCACCAGCCTGATCAAGTTCGTCAACGCGGGCGCGACCACCGGCGCGGTCAACTTTCCCCAGGTCGAGGTGCCCCAGGCGAGGGGCGCACACCGCATCCTCAACGCGCACCGCAACGTGCCCGGCGTCCTGCGCGACATCAACCGCATCGTGAGCGAGAAGGGGGCGAACATCCAGGCGCAGGTCCTCGCCACCGATCCGAACATCGGCTATCTGGTGATGGATCTCGACCAGGATGTATCGAGCGACGTGAAGAAAGGGATCGCAGCGCTGCCGACGAGCATCAAGACCCGCATACTCTATTGAGGCGTGCGCGCGGCGGGTCGGCAGTGCGCTCTGCGGGCGAACCGCCGCAACGGCGCACAGATGTCCACATTCCCGTTCCATCGCGGAGGACCCCATGAAAACTCTGACCACGGGAATGACCGGATTCGTTCTCGGTGTGGGAGCGGCGCGTTTGCTCGAACGGCGGGGAGGCGCCCGGCGGCGGGCGGAGGTGGTGCAGAGGTCCCAGCGGCTGGCGCACGAGGCGGCTGATTTCGCCGGCAAGTCGTCGCGCGATCTGAAGAACCGGTCGCGAGGGCTCTGGCACGCGCTGTTCGCCTGGCGCGGCCCAGTGGAGGATGAGGTCTTGATCGAGCGCGTCCGCTCCCGGCTCGGGCGGGTCTGCTCGCACCCCGGGGCGATCGAGGTGTTCGCTTGCGACAGCCGCGTCGAGCTCCGTGGGCACGTGCTGGCGTCCGAGCATCACCAGGTCGTGCGGGAAGTCGAGCGGGTGCCGGGCGCGCTTGCGGTGGACGACCAGCTCGAGGTCCACCAACGCTCTGAAAGCGTCCCGGCGCTGCAAGGAGGCGCCGGCCGGCACGCGCCGAGGCCGGAGTTGCTTCAGGAGAACTGGGCGCCCGCCACCCGGCTCCTGGTCGGTGCTGCCGGCGCGGGGTTGATCGGCTGGGGCACGGAGCGGCGCGATCTCACCGGACTGGGGATCGCGGGTCTCGGCGCGGTCCTGCTCGGGCGCAGCGTCACCAACTTGCCTGTCCGGCGCCTCCTCGGCGTGGGCGCGGGGCGACGCGGCATCGCCGTACGCAAGAGCATCCACATCGTGGGGCCGCCGGAGGAGGTCTACCGGTTCTTCATGGCGGCGGAGAACTTCCCGCGCTTCATGGAACACGTGCGGGAGGTGCGGGTGACCGGCGATGGCCGCTGGCATTGGCGGGTCTCGGGACCTTCGGGCATCGAGGTGGAGTGGGACGCTGAAGTCACGCGCGCGGATCCGGGGCGGCTGATCGCCTGGAAGACGGTGGAGAATGCTTCAGTGGAGAGCTCGGGGACGGTGCGGTTCGTGCCCGAGAGGAACGGCACGCGCGTCGACGTGAGCCTCACCTACAATCCGCCGCTTGGCGCATTGGGCCACGCGGTGGCGGCGCTGCTCGGCGGCGATCCCAAGAAGCAGCTCGACGACGACCTGTTGCGACTCAAGTCTCTCCTCGAGCAGGGGAAGGCAACCGGCCACGAAAGCCAGGTGACCCTGTCTTGAATCCAGCCAGCCTGGCGGGCTAGCGCCGTGCCGGGTGCCTTCGGCAGGCGGGCTGCGTACCATTGCGCCATGACGGACGAAATCGCGAAGTGGTTGACGTCTCCCGCCGGCCGCTGGGCGCGCATCGGCGCCGGCATCGCCCTCGTCGCAAGCGGAGCGGCGGCGCGCAAGCCGTTCCTCGCCGCGCTGGGACTCCTGCCTTTGATCGGAGGGGTCTTCGATGTGCTGCTGATCTCGCCGCTGCTGGCCGTGCCGACCACGGGCCGGAAGATACGCCGTGAAATCGGCGTCCTGCAGGACACGCAACTGTTCCCGCCCGTGAGCAAGCCGGAAGGAATGGCGCAGATCGGCGGCTACTAGCCGCGAGGATTTGCAACTGAACGCTTCGGGGGTGCCCGGTTTCCTCGGGGGGACGCGCCGGCGCTAAGGATTGCGCATGCTTTCAGCGGCGCGCCGGAGCATCGCCGTCACTGGTGTGGTGCAGGGTGTGGGCTTTCGCCCGTACGTGCACTCGCTCGCCTCGCGCCTGGGACTCTCGGGCTTCGTACGAAACCGCGCGGGCGGAGTGATCATCGAGGTAGAGGGCGCTGCGGACGCGCTCGATCGATTCGTCAGCGAGCTGCGGGGGCGGCCGCCGCCGCTGGCGCGGATCGAGGAGCTGTCCTGCGAAGAGCGCCAGCCGCGCGGCGAGGCCGGCTTCCGTATCGACCCGAGCGAATCCCGCCCCGGCGGGACCGCGTTCATCTCGCCGGATGTCGCCACCTGCCCCGACTGCCTGCGCGAGCTGGACGATCCCGGCGATCGCCGTCACCGCTATCCCTTCCTCAACTGCACAAACTGCGGCCCGCGCCTCACCATCGTGACCGGTGCGCCCTACGATCGGGAGCGCACCACCATGGCGGCGTTCGCCATGTGCGCCGATTGCCGCCGCGAATACGACGACCCGCGCGACCGCCGGTTCCATGCCCAGCCTACCTGTTGCCCTCGCTGCGGGCCTTCCTTGCGCGTGCTCGATGCCCGCGCATTGCCCGTCGACGCGCCCGCTCCGGTCGCATACGCCGCGCGCGCATTGCTCGAGGGCCGCATCGGCGCCATCAAGGGCCTCGGGGGATATCACCTCGCGTGCGACGCCCGCAGCGAGCGCGCCGTGGTGGCGCTGCGGGCGCGCAAGTCGCGCGAGGAAAAGCCCTTCGCGATGATGGTGGCCGATCTCGCCGCCGCCGAAGCGCTCGCGCACGTATCGGGGGCCGAGCGCGAGCTGCTGCTCTCGCCGGCGCGGCCCGTCGTGCTCTTGCGGCGGCTCGCCGGAGCGCCCGTCGCCCCGTCAGTGGCCCCGCGCGATCCGCTGCTCGGCATCATGCTGCCTTACACGCCGCTGCATCATCTGCTGCTGCGCGAGACCCGGGCGCCGCTGGTGATGACGAGCGGCAACCGCAGCGACGAGCCCATCGCGCACGAAGAGGCGGACGCGTTCGATCGGCTCCAGGGGATCGCCGATTTCTTTCTCGCCCACGATCGGCCCATCCATACACGATGCGACGACTCGGTGGTCCGCGTCGTCGGCGGACGGCCGCTGCCGATCCGGCGCTCGCGCGGCAGCGCGCCGATGCCATCGTCCTTGCCCGTCCCGCTGCGCGAGCCGACGCTTGCGCTCGGGGGCCAGCTCAAGTCGGTGTTCGCCCTTGCCGAGGGGCGCCGCGCGTTCCTCAGCCATCACCTCGGCGACCTGGATCATCCTGCCGCGCTGCGCGCATGGGAGCAGTCGATCGCGCGGTACCGCGAGCTGTGCCGCATCGAGCCGCGGCATCTGGTCCACGATCTGCACCCCGACTACGCCTCGACCCGCTGGGCCGAAGAGCAAGCCTTGCCCCGGATCGCCGTGCAGCACCACCACGCGCACTTCGCCAGCTGCCTCGCCGAGAACGGCCTGACCGGACCCGCCATCGGCGTCTGCTTCGACGGCACCGGCTACGGCCTCGACGGCACCATCTGGGGCGGGGAGTTCCTGGTGGGCGACTTGCGCCGCGTCGAGCGCGCCGCGCACCTTCTTGCCGTTCCGATGCCCGGAGGAGAGCAGGCGATCCGCGAGCCCTGGCGGATGGCGGTCTCCTACCTGCGCGCCGCCGGCGAAGACGTCGAGGCCGACGGCGTCCTCCTGCGCATGCTGGAGCGAGGCGTGAGCTGTCCGCTCACGTCGAGCATGGGCCGCCTCTTCGATGCGGCCGCGGCGATCGCGGGGCTGCGCGGGCGCGTCAGCTACGAAGGGCAACGTGCCATCGAGCTGGAATGGCTCGCCACCGGCGCGGACGGCGAGCCGCCTTACCCCGTCGAGCTGGACGACGGCGTCGTCGATACGCGGCCCTTGATCCGTGCGCTGGCCCGCGACGCGCGCGAAGGGCTCGCGGCGGCGCGCATCGCCCGCCGGTTCCACTCCAGCGTCGTCGAGCTGATCGCGCGCACCTGCCTCTGGCTGCGCCGCCGCGGGGCGCCGGACAGCGTGGCGCTGAGCGGCGGCGTGTTCATGAACGCCATCCTGCTCGAGGAGGCCTCGCAGCGCCTCTCCGGCCTCGGCTTCCGCGTCTTGCGCCATCGCCTCGTTCCCCCCAACGACGGAGGCCTGGCGCTCGGCCAGCTTGCCGCCGCAGCCGTCATGGAGTGACTGGTATGTGCCTCGCCATTCCCGGGAAATTGATCGCAGTCGAGCGCGAAGCCGACATCATCATGGGCAAGGTCGACTTCGGCGGCACTTCGCGGCGGGTATGCCTCGATCACGTTCCCGAGGCGCAGCCCG
>VBKQ01000310.1 GCA_005879505.1 Deltaproteobacteria bacterium | reverse complement strand
CCGGGATCGCGAGCGTACCGGGCCGCCTTGATCTGCAGGCGGCCGCGGTGGGTGAAGAGCAGCCCGTTTCGCGCCACGCGGGTGGGCAGGACGCAGTCGAAGAGGTCGATCCCTGCGAGGACGCAGCGCACCAGATCCTCGGGCGTGCCGACCCCCATGAGATACCGCGGCTTCTGCGCGGGCAGGAGCGGAGCAGCGCGGGCGACGCCCTCCCACATGGCCTCTGGCGGCTCGCCCACCGAGAACCCGCCCAGCGCGTAGCCGGGAAGGTCGAGCTCGGCGATCTCCCGGGCATGCCGGACGCGCAGGTCCTCGTGCAGCCCGCCCTGCACGATCCCGAACAAGGCGTGCTCGCGCTCCGGGTCCTCGCGCAGCCAGGCCTGCTTGCAGCGGATCGCCCAGCGGGTGGT
Organism: Deltaproteobacteria bacterium; assembly: GCA_005879505.1. Lineage (GTDB taxonomy): Bacteria > Myxococcota > Myxococcia > Myxococcales > 40CM-4-68-19 > 40CM-4-68-19. The sequence continues at coordinate 4,399 of VBKQ01000310.1, read as the reverse complement.
CCGCGCCAGCGCCTCCTCGTGGTAGGCGCGCGGGCTTTGCGAGGGAGGGCACTCGTCGAACGCCATCAGGATGTCGCTGCCGAGCTGGAGCTGGATCTCCGTGGCGCGCTCGGGCGTCAGCTCCTGCCGGCTGCCGTCGAGGTGGCTGCGGAAGATTGCGCCCGCCTCGCTGATCTTCCGCTGCTCCGCGAGCGAGTAGACCTGGAATCCGCCGGAGTCGGTGAGGAGGTTTCCCTCCCAGGACATGAAACGGTGCAAGCCGCCCATCTGCGCCACCACCTCAGGACCCGGGCGCAGCAACAGGTGATACGTGTTCCCGAGGACGATCTGCGCGCCGACACGGCGGAGATCGTCCGGAGCGATCGCTCTCACCGAGGCGACCGTCCCCACCGGCATGAACTGCGGCGTGTCGACCTCGCCGTGCGAAAGCACGAGCTTTCCCCTCCGAGCCGCCCCGTCGGTATGCGTGACCGTGAAGTTCATGCGATGAGCATCGCGTCGCCGTAGGAGAAGAACCGGTAGCGCGCGTCGATGGCCTCGTGGTAGGCGGCCTTGATCCGATCGAGTCCCGCCAAGGCGGCAACCAGCATCAACAGGGTGCTCCTGGGCAGGTGGAAGTTGGTGAGCAGGCCGTCCACGATGCGAAACTCGTATCCCGGCTTGACGAACAGCTCCGTCGCTCCCGGACCGGGCCGGCCGCCGGAAGCCTCCAGCGTGCGCAGCGCGGTGGTGCCCACCGCGATGACCCTCTCGGCGCGGTCCAGCTCGCGCGCCGTCTCGTCCGGGACGAAGTAACGCTCGCGGTGCATGCGGTGATCCTCGACGCGCTCCGTCCGCACCGGGAGGAACGTCCCGGGCCCGACGTGCAGCGTGATGGGAGCGATGCGGATGCCCCGCGCCTGCAGCGCGTCGATCAGCGCCGGCGTGAAGTGGAGGCCTGCCGTCGGGGCCGCGACCGCGCCACGCTCGCGCGCGAACACCGTCTGATAACGCTCCCGGTCGGCCGGACCGGAAGGGCGCCGGATGTATGGCGGGAGCGGCATCTCGCCCGCGTCGTCGAGGAAGCTCCAGAGCGCCTCGCCGCGCAGCGGCAGCCGCACCACCAGCTCGCCGCCACCGCGCGCCTCGACGACCTCGATGGAGCTGCCGAGCACCTCCACGCGGGTGCCCGGACGCAGGGGCTTCGATGCCTGGCCGAGCGCGAGCCAGTCGCCGCCGGCGAGAGGCTCGACGAGGAGGAGCTCCACCTTTCCGCCGCTGCCCTCCTTGTGCCCGTGAAGGCGCGCGGGGATCACGCGCGCGTCGTTCACGACCAGGAGATCCCCGGCGCGCAGCAGCTCGGGAAGATCGCGGATGGTGCGATGTTGCGGGTGGCCAGAGCGGCGCGGGAGTACGAGCAGCCGGGAAGCGTCGCGCTCCGGCAGGGGCGCCTGCGCGATCAGCTCTTCCGGCAGCTCGTAGTCGAACTCCGCGACGTCCACGGTGGGCGCTTATCTCATACCTGTACAGTCCAAGAGATAGCGGCTACGCGCTGTCGACCTGATCGGCGATCTCGTAGACGCCGGTCTGCGGCAGGCACATCCCCGCTTCGGCGGCGCTCGCCAGCACCCCGTCCTCGACCCATTCGAGCAGCCACTGACCGGCGATCTGCGGATCGTGCTGGGGAAGCGCCGCGCCGCGATCGGTCGCCCAGCGCAGGTTGCGCCCTTCGTGCGCGCCGACCGGCGGCGCGGCGATGAACGGCAGCCCCAGACCGGCGAAGAACGTCAGCTCCGAAGGCTTGCTCCAGAGCGCATCCGCGCGGGCGAGCAGCGCGTTGAACCGGCGGATGTACGAGAACACGTCGGGGTCGTAGAGCAGCTCGGTCCCCGCGTGACCGGCGAGCCCGCGCTCGGCGAGGGCGGCGCTCAACGTCGATGCCACCTTCTTGCGGATTCCTGCCACCAGGGCGAGCCGCAACGTTCCGTCGCGGATCTGCTTCTCCATGCCAAGGAGCAAGGTCTTCGCCAGCGGCACGTGGACGCCGGCGCCGCCCACCGCGAAGACGATCAGCGGAGCGCCGCCCTTCTTGCCGATCCGCTCCATGCGGGCGCGGAAGTTCCGCTTCAGCGCAGACCGGTCCCGGCCGACGAGCTCGCCTGGAAGTGGATACCCCGTGACGCGCACGCGCGAGCGCGGCACTCCGTAGGATTCCATCCGCCTGCGCGCCGAGTCGGTCGGCGCGAAATAGACGATCCGGGTGCGCTTCGAATCCGGAGGCGCCCAGACGCGGTTGACGTCCGTGTCGGTGATCACGCAGTGCAGCCGCTCGGCGCCGTGCATCTCGGCGAGGACCGCCGCCGCGTAGAAGGTCGCGAGCAGCGGCGCCCCGGACTCGCGCAGGTATCGGGCCAACGCGCGCCCCACCCCCACCCGCGCCGCGCCGCACATCCAGCGGGTGCCCTGCGTCGGTCCGGAGAGGTCGCGCTCGGGCAAGGGCGGCGGAATCGCCGTGAGCCTGTTCAGCAGCGCACGCATCAGCCCCGCGCAGATCCCCACCTGCGACATTCGCGTCAAAGGCTCGTAGAGCTTGCGGATTCCGGTCCAGAGCGCGCGATCGCGGCGGGTCCCGAAAGGAGGCGCGTCCATCTGGACCACTTCCGTCGCCAGGTGATCGGCGAGAGCGGCAGCCGGCCGGAGATGGCCGTATCCCATGTCGATTGCGGTGACGACCGGTTTGACCATGGAGGGCGGTGTCGTCTGCGAAACGCATCGCGCTGTCAAGGGACTCGCGCATGGGAACTGGGATGCACACCGTGTCCAAGACCATGTTCTCGACTGAAGTTCCGGTGCTGCACCTCGTCAGCCGTTTCTGGATCGGAGGGGCCGAGCGCCAGTTCGTGGAGCGGCTCCGCCGCCACCCGCCGGGCTTCCGCGCTGTGGTGGGCTGCCTGGAGGTTTCCGGCCCGTTGCTCGAGCCGGTGCGGCGGATGGGATACGAGCCGGAGGTATTCCCTCTCAAGGGCTCGATGTTGCAGGCGAACACCGCCGTGCAGATCGCGCGGATGGCGGCTCTCATCCGCGCCGAGGGCATCCGGATCGTGCACGCGACCGATTTCAACACCAATCTGCTCGGGCTCGCAGCGGCGCGTGTCGCGAGAGTGAAGGCGATCGTCAGCCGGCTCGACCTCGGCCACCTGCGGGCGGGATTCAGCACGTGGCACCGCAAGGCGGAGATGATGAGCTCCCGCCTCGCCGACCTGGTGGTGGCGAACGCCGAGGCCGTGCGCGAGGTCTGCATTCGCGAAGAAGGTGTCAGGCCGGAGAACTGCGTCGTGGTGCGGAACGGAATCGATCTGACGCTCGTGGAGGCGGTGGCGCGGCTCCCGCCGGAGCTGCACCAGGTCCGCTTTCTCTGCGCCGGTGAAGGACCCGAAGGGGAATACCTGACGGACCGGATCGCACAGCTCGGCCTGGGCGAGCGCGTCTTCTTGCTCGGTCACCGGCTGGACGTGCCCGCGATCCTCGCGCGCTGCCAGGCGGCATGCCTGTGCTCGAGCGCGGAGGGCCTGTCGAACGCGCTGATGGAGGCAATGGCGTCCCGGTTGCCGATCGTCGCGACGCGGGTAGGCGGAAATCCCGAGCTGGTGCGCGAGGGCGAAAACGGCTTCCTCATTCCCTACGGCGACGCGCAGGCGCTGGCGGAAGCGCTCCGCGCCCTGCTCTCCGCGCCCGAACAAGCGCGAGAGATGGGGCTGCGCGGCCGCCGCCGCGTCGAGTCCGCGCTCTCGATGGAGAAGATGGCGGAAGGGCATGGCGCGCTCTATCGCCGAGCGCTCGGCGGCGCGCCTGTCGTCCGGGAGCCCCAGCTGCGGGCCGCGTAAGGGGCGCGTGACGGCGGAGGCGCTGGCGCTCTATGGAAAGCACTTCGGCGCGCTGGTACTGACCTGCGCGATCGCCCTGCTCCCCGCGACCTTGCTCGCCGCCGGGGCGGTGAGATTCGGGCTTGCAACGCTTGGCCGGGGCGATTTCTCGGACGCGCGCAACCACAGCGAACAGATCCATGAGAAGCAGCGCGAGCTGCAGGAAAAGCCGCCGGCCAGCGAGCAAGCGCGTACCGAGCGGGTGCGGCAGCTCGGGCGCGAAGCGGTCGAAGGCGGAGCCGCCTTCGACGCACAGCACCTTCTGGACAAGGCGGTTCCGATCGGCTGCGCCGCCGCCATCTTCGTCCTGCTCCTCCTGGCCGGGCTGTTTCTCGCGCATACGGCTGCGGTGCCGCTGGTCCTCGAACTGAGCCGGGGCAGGCTCGCGGGACCGGCGCATGCCTGGGCGGCTGCGGGCTCGTGCATCGGAGCTGTGCTCCTGACCGGCTTGTTGTCTGCGGTGCTGGTCGCGTTCGGCGCGATCTTCTTCGTCATCC
>VBKQ01000309.1 GCA_005879505.1 Deltaproteobacteria bacterium | reverse complement strand
CGCGCAGGCGGGCAAGCTCCGCCGCGGTCAAGGCCACATATGCTGGTTCATTGCGCTTTCCCCGGTGTGGAACCGGCGCCAGAAAAGGGCAGTCGGTCTCCACCAGGATGCGGTCCAGCGGGGCCCGCGCGGCCGCGTCCCGGACCGGCTCGGCATTCCGGAAAGTGAGGACGCCGGAGAAGCTCAGGTCCATCCCCAGATCGAGGTAGCGCTGCGCCGCCGCCCAGTCGCTGGTGAAACAATGGATCACGCCGCCGTCGGGGCCCAGCTCGGCGCGCAGGATCTGCGCTGTCTCCTCGTCGGCCTCGCGGGTATGCACGACGAGCGGCTTGCCCAGCTCCTTCGCCAGGCGGATCTGGCGGAGGAAGACCGAGCACTGTACGTCGCGGGGCGAACGGTCGTAGTGAAAGTCGAGGCCGCACTCGCCGACGGCCGTGACGTCGGGATCGGCGCACATCTGCCGCAACCCGGCGAAGTCGGCCTCGGTCGCGCGCGCGGCGTCATGGGGATGGATGCCGGCGGTGGCGGAGAAGAAGGAGCGGTCCTCCTTCGCCAGCGCGATCGCGTCCTGCGCGCCCGCCATGCCGGCGCCTTCGCGCCACTGGCCGACGGCAACCACGTGCACGAGCCCTGCGGCTTTGGCTCGCGCCACCACCTCGGCGCGATCGGAGTACGAGTCCAGGTGCGCGTGCGCGTCAACCAGCATCCGCTTGCACCTCGGCGAGCAGCTCCGCGCAGAGCTGCCGCAGCTCCTCCGGCCCCTCCGCGGCGAGCTTGCGCAAGAGGTCGAGGGCCGCCGGGGTGCTCAGCTCTGCGAGCCCTTCGGCCGCGTCCATCCTCAGGTCCTCGGGTGCGGCTCTATCGGAAGCGATCCGGATCAGGCGCTCTTCGGCCCCCGGCGCCTTGAGCCGGCCGAGGGCCCGGATCGCCGCGCCCTGCGCGGCGTCGCCGTCCGTTCCGGCCAGCGCATCGAGCGCCGGGATCGCTTCCTGCACTCCGAGCCGGCCGGCCCATTCAGCGGCGATCGGCCGATCGTCGGCATCGGACTCGAGCCGCGCGACCAGATGACGGGCGCCGCGCGCATCCCCGAATCGCGCCAGCGCCGCCGCCGCCAGGGTCCGGTCGAACTCCCCCAGCGAATCGTGCTCGAACACCTTGGCGATCTCGGACACCGCCGATGGGTCGCCGAGCGACATCAGGGCGGAGAGCGCTTCCTGCCGGCGGTGATCGTCCGCGAGGGCGGCCTGCAGCTCCGGGAGCGCGGCGGGATCCTGCACGTCGGAGAGTGCGCAAGCGGCGGCGAACCGCATCGATTCTTCGCCGGATTCCAGGATTGCCCGGACCCGCGCCCGCGCCGCCTCGCCGGGGAGCCGCAACGCCGACCAGATCGCCGCGGTGCGGACCTGGGGAACGGGATCGGCCAGCAGCGCGAGCACCGCGCTCTCGCATCTGGCGAGGTTCTCCGGCTTGCGCAGCAGCCGCACGCCGGAGAGCGCCGCGGCGCGGACCAGCGGCTCCGGGTCCTCGAGCAGATCGCCGAGCCGGGGAGCGAGGACCTCAGCCGCGTGGACGTCGCCCGAACGCCAGCGCTCGAGGAGAGCGCGTGCGGCGTCCACACGCAGCGCTCCATCGGGAGAGTCGAGCGCCTCGCCCGGGTCGAGCTCTGCATCGGGCGGCCGTTCGGACTCCGGTTGCGGCTCCCTCTTCCCGAACAGCGAGGAGAAGAGGCCCATCACTTCACCCTGGACCCCGGCTTCACGTCACCAGGCAATTCGATGGCCGTGTGCTCGCGGTCTCCTCCGCTCGCGTACAGGACCATGCCGTGCGAGACGAGGCCCTTTCCGAAATCGCGGGGCGGCAGGTTCGCGACCACGCAAACGACCTTGCCCACCAGCTCTTGCGGCTCGTACGACTGCGCCACGCCGCTGACGATGGTGCGCGGAGCGGCCTCGCCGAGATCGATCGACAGCTTCAGCAACTTGTCCTTCTTGGGAACGCGCTCGGCGGAGAGCACCTTTCCTGCCCTCAGGTCCATCCGGTCGAACTGCTCGACAGTCAGCTCGGGGGTCACCACCGCCTTCGCCGGAGGCGAAGGCGGAACGACAAAGTGCGAGGAAAGTTTCTGGATATCGACGTCCTCTACCTTCCGCACCAACGGACCGGGCTCCCGGATGGAGACATCTTCCAGCGGCGTGAAATCCCCCCAACGCAGCTCCGCCCCAGTCTGTTCCTCCACCCCCTTCGCGAACCGCGGCACGATGGGCCCGAGCCAGCGCGCGCAGAGCCGGGCGACGTTCACTGCCAGCGTGAGCTCGGCCAGCGCGCCGTCGCGATCGCTCTTCAGCTTCTCCCACGGCTTTTGCGCCTGCAGCCGCTGGTTTGCGGCGGACGAGAACTCGAGCACCTTCTGGACCACCGCGCGCGTGTCGCACCGCTCGTACAGGGCGGCGATCTCACGCTCGATCGCCCGCGCCTTCTCCAGCCCATCCGCCGACCGCGTGAGCCTGCCGCCGTTCTTCCAGATCAGCGAGAGCGCCCGGTTGGCGAGGTTTCCCACGTTCGCGAGGAGCTCCCCGTTGACGCGGTTCTTCAGCTCCTGGAGCGAGAGATCGATGTCGCTCGTCGTCGGTCCCAGATTCGCCGCGTAGAAGTAGCGCAGCCATTCCGGGTCGAGCCCGGCGTCCAGGTAGTCGCGCACGTTCAGGAACGTGCCGCGAGTCTTGCTCATCTTCACGCCCTCGACCGTGAGCATCCCGTGCACGTGCACGCGCGCCGGCTCCTTCCAGCGCGAGGCGTGCAGCATGGCGGGCCAGAAGAGCGTGTGGAAGTAGACGATGTCCTTGCCGATGAAGTGCACGATGTCGCAGTCCGCGTCCGGTCCCCAGAACTCCTCCACGCGCCGGCCGTGGTCCTGGCACCACTTGTCGGAGCTCGAGAGGTAACCGACCGGGGCTTCAAACCAGACGTAGAAGTACTTCGCCTGCTCTCCCGGGATGCGGAAGCCGAAATAAGGCGCATCCCTCGAGATGTCCCAGTCGCGCAGCGGCTCGGCGAGCCACTTGTCCACGAAGTTGCGGATCTCCGGCTGCAGGCGCCCCTCGCTGCCGGTCCATCCCCGCAGCCACTCCTGGTACTTCGACAATTTCACGAAGTAATGCGGCGAGCTGCGCCGCTCGAGGTTCGTGTTTCCGCAGATGGCGCAGCGCGGGTTCTTCAGATCCGTCGGCTCGTAGGTGCTCCCGCAATTCTCGCAGGAGTCGCCGTACTGGTCCTTCGTGCCGCACACCGGGCATTCGCCGCGGATGTAACGGTCGGGCAGGAATCGCTCGTCGACGCCGCAGTACATCTGCAGGACGTCGCGCTTCTCGATGGCGCCGTCCGCGCGCAGCGCCTCGAAGATGCGCCGCGCGTGGTGCTCGTTCTCCGGCGAATGGGTCGTGTAGAAGAGATCGAAGCCGATCTCGAACGCCTTGTAATCCTGGGCGTGCTCGCCGTGGATCCTGGTGATCCAGTCTTCCGGCGCCACACCGGCCTTGAGAGCGCTGATCTCGATCGGCGTCCCGTGCGTGTCGTCGGCACAGATGAACACGCACTCCTTGCCCATCGCGTTCATGGCCCGCACGAACACGTCGGTCTGCACCGACTCGACCATGTGGCCGAGATGCAGGCTGCCGTTCGCGTACGGCAGCGCGT
>VBKQ01000308.1 GCA_005879505.1 Deltaproteobacteria bacterium | reverse complement strand
ATCGAGATCATGGTCGTGCTGGTCATCCTCGGGCTGATCGCCGGCGCGATCGGCTACAACGTGTTCCAGTCGCTCAAAGACGCGCAGGTGAAGACCGCGAAGCTCGATCTGCAAGCGCTGTCGAACAGCATCGATCTCTACCACGTCGATACCGGGCAGTGGCCGGACTCGCTCCAGCAACTGCTCCCCAAGTACGTGCGCGAGCTCCGCAAGGACCCCTGGGGCAAGGACTACGCCTACCTCCGCGCCGGCGAGGGCTACGACGTCTATTCGTTCGGTCCCGACAAGGCGCAGGGGGGCGGGGACGACATCACCGTGCACGGCGGCGACACCACCGGGCCCTCCACGGCGGGGAAGTAGCATCGGAATGCGCGCGCACCCAGACCGCGGCATGACGCTGGTGGAGATCAGCGTCGCCCTCGCGGTGGCGGCCCTGATGCTCGCGGTCGCCGTCCCCGCGCTGTCCGCGGTCACGCGCGCGCAGCTCCGGCAGAAGAGCGGCCAGCTCGCCGGCGCCATCCGGTCGCTGTATGGAAGCGCGGCCATCGGCGGTCACAGCTGCCGCCTGGTGCTCGATCTCGACGGGAACACCTACTGGTCGGAGTGCGCGAAGATCAACGTGCGGCTCTCGCGTGAGGGTGAACGGTCGCAGAACGGGGCGCGGATCGCCTCCCGCGATGAATTGCTCCAGCCGCGCGAGGCGATGTCGGAGGAGGACCGCGAGAGGCTCGAGCTGGCCCGCAAGAGCGCATTCACGCCCTCCCCGGACGTGCCGAAGACGGAGCTGGGCGGCTCGGTGAAGTTCACCGACGTCTGGGTGCAGCATCAGCCCGAGCGGTACACCACGGGCAAGTCGTTCCTCTACTTCTGGTCGAGCGGGCTCACCGAAGAGGCCTCCATCCACGTCGCGCAGGGAGGCGACGTGTATACGCTGCTGGTCTCGCCGCTCACGGGCAGGGTGAAGGTCATCGCCGACCGGGAGGATGCGCCGGGGCAGCGCCGATGAAGCGCGGATTCACGCTGCTGGAAGTGATGATCTCGCTCGCCATCCTCGCCATCGCGCTGGTGGCGATCTCGGGGCTGAACGGCGGCGCTGTGGCGATGCACGCTTACGGCCGGCGCGCGACCGAAGCGACCCTGCTGCTGCGCGGCAAGATGCTGGACGTCGAGGACGACCTGCAGAAGAACGGTTTCTCCGATTTCAACGACGAGAAGCACGGCGACTTCTCCGGCGAGGGAGCCGGCGGCTACGCCTGGGCTGCGGAGATCCTCAAGCCCGACGTCCAACTCGATCCGGCTCAGCTGCTGAATCTGGTGAGCGGGGCCTCCCAGGGCCAGGGCGGCCCCTCGAAGGGCGGCAGCATCGCCGGCGCGGCCACGGCGCTCGCCGGATCCCTGCTCGGGACGCCAGGGCCATCGACCGCCAGATCGCCCGGCGCGGGAGGCGTGGCAGGGCTGCTCGCCGGTCCCCTCGGTGGCGTGCTGCAGACGCAAGCGAAGACATTCATCGAGACGCTGAAGAAGAGCGTCCGCGAGATCCGGCTGACGGTGAGCTGGGCCGACGGCAAGGATCAGCGCAGCGTATCTGCTTCGCAGATCGTGGTGATCCTGCCGCAGACCGTGGGGCAGACGCCGAATCCGCAGCCGCAGGTCCCGCAAGCCCCGCAGCCCGCCGGTCCCGGCCGGCAGGGGACGCAGCAATGATCCGCCGCGGGTTCACCTTGCTGGAAGTGATGATCGCGATCGCGGTGCTGGCGATGATCGGCGGACTCACCTGGAAGAGCTTCGATGGGGCGTATGCCCTGAAGAAGCGGGTGGAGACCGCGCAGGAGCGGGATCAGACCGTGCGCGGCGCGCTCGACCGCATCGGCCGCGAAGTGTCCATGACCTTCCTCTCCGAGCATTACGATCACAAGCGGTTCAGGGAGCGCCCCACGTTCTTCCGGCTCAAGGACGGCCGGCGCGAAGCGCTCCTCACCTTCACCTCCTTCGCGCACCAGCGCCTGCACGTGGACGCCAAGGAGTCCGATTCGGCGGTGTTCGAATACAAGCTGGAGCGCGATGAAGCCGGCAGGACGTCGCTCTTCCGCCGGGTCAAAGCGCAGATCGACGAGGAGCCTGAGCGGGGCGGCGAGAAGGCCATGCTGGCGGAGGACGTGCTGCGCTTCTCGGTGCAGGCGTGGGATCCCAAGGACCGCGAGTGGCGCGACGAGTGGCAATCGGATTCCCCGGAGCGCACGGGTGGAGCGCTGGTTCCGCCGCGCCTGCGGATCGCGATCACGGTCAAGGACGAGCAAGGCAAGGAGCGGACCTGGTCCACCCAGGCCTCCCTGCCGCTCGCGACGCCTTTGGACTTCTGACCATGCGCTCCGCTCCCCTCCAGCACCGCGGCGTCGCCCTGATCCTGGTCCTCACCACGATCGCGATCCTGACCTCCATCGGCGTCGATTTCAGCTACAGCTCGCGCATTTCGCTGAGACTCGCGGAGAACCTGCGCGACGAGACGCGGGCGGAGTACCTGGCGAAATCCGCGGTCAACCTCTCCCGCTTGCTGCTCCACTTCCAGAAGCAGGTCGATCAGCTCGGAGGCCAGGTCCTCGGCAGCATCGCCGGACCCCCGCCGGGGGCACCGAGCGGATCGACGACCGCCGGGCAACCCCGCGGATCTACGCCGCAGGCGATGAACAACCTCGGCATCCGCCTCTGGCAGGTGCTCCCCATCGATTCCAACGCCTTCAGCGCGCTCCTCTCCGGGGACGTCGCCGGGCTGGAGCTGCCCAATCGCGAAACGCCCGTGCCGCTCGCGGCACCGCAAGAGAAGCGCGCGGTGGTGCACGCGTTCGGCGGCTTCGAGGGCAGCTTCCACGCGAACATCGTCGACGAGAACAGCCGGATCAACGTCCAGGCGCTCGACAACGTCGGCACCGCCCCGGCCGCGGTGTTCACGCAGCTGCGCGCGATGATGGCCGACCCGAAGTACGACTTCATCTTCGACGAGGAGGACGCGAACCGCGACCGCGTCCGCCGCGACGACGTGATCCTGGCGATGAAGGACTGGGTCGACATCGACGAGACCGCCACCGCGCTCGATCCGTCGAACCCGCAGCGGCCCTTCGTCAACGGCTTCAGCGACGAGAACGCGGCGTACTCGCGCTACGAGCCGCGCTACAAGGCGAAGAACGGCCGCTTCGACAGCCTGGAGGAGCTGTTCATGGTCCGCGGGGTGAACGACCGCTTCATGGCGGCATTCGGCGATCGGCTGACCGTCTGGCCGGACATCAATTCCAAGCTGAACGTCAACACCGACGATCCGCAGCAGATGCTCACCAACATCCTGATCGCTGCGGCGAACGCCAACGATCCGGCACTGCGCGATCCGCGCCTGCTCCAGACCATCCTCCAGGAGATCCAGATCCGGAAGATGTTCTCCTTCTTCGGGATGTCGGCGCAGGACTTCGTCGCCATCCTGCAGGCGAACGGAATCCGGCTGCGGCCGGAGATCGATCCGCGCCAGGGGGGAAACGCCACGAACCTGTT
>VBKQ01000307.1 GCA_005879505.1 Deltaproteobacteria bacterium | reverse complement strand
GTTGTCGTTCCACTACAAATGGAGCCTGGGCTGGATGCACGACACCCTCGATTACTTCGCCAAGGATCCCGTGCACCGGAAGTGGCACCACAACGGCTTGACTTTCGGCCTCATGTACATCTTCAGCGAACAGTTCTTCCTGCCGCTGTCGCACGACGAGGTGGTGCATGGGAAGGGCTCGCTCTTGCAGCGCATGGCCGGCGACGACTGGCAGAAGTTCGCGAACTTGCGCGCGCTGTTCGGCTGGATGTGGGCGCACCCGGGCAAGAAGCTGCTGTTCATGGGCGGCGAGTTCGCCCAGCGGGCGGAATGGAACCACGACCTGAGCCTGGACTGGCACCTGCTCGGCTCGGGCATGCACGCAGGGGTGTCCGCGCTGATGCGCGATCTGAATGGTGCGCTCCGCGACGAGCCGGCGCTGTACGAGCTCGATGGCGACAGTCGCGGGTTCCAGTGGCTGCAGGCGGACGCCGCGGACGCGAACGTCTTCGCCTTCGTGCGCTGGTCGGAGGACCGCAAGCGCCACGCCGTCTGCGTCGCGAATCTGTCGCCGGTGCCGCACTACGGGTATCGTATCGGGATGCCGCAGACGGGTTCCTACAAGGAGCTGATCAATTCCGACGCCGCCGCGTACGGCGGATCGGGCGTGACGAACCCCGAGCGCATCGCGGTCGAGGCCACGCCTTGGGACGGGCAGGAGCAGTCGGCGCAGCTCACGCTGCCGCCGCTCGGCACCATCTGGCTGGTGCCGGGCGAGGAGTAAGCGGCTGCGCGAGCTCGTCCGCGACGCGCTGCGAGCGCTGGGAATCCGGCGCCTGCTGCTCTCGGTGCACGACCTCTCGCTGCCCGGCGACCCGAGCGACGACGTCGGACGGGGCGCGCCGCTGTCGCGAGGAGGGCGCGCGTTCCTCGAGTTCGCCGCGAACCTCGGTTTTCATGGGCTGCAGCTCGGCCCCCAGGGCGAAACGGATCCGCAGGATCCGTCTCCATACGACGCCACGCTGTTCAGCCGGAACATCAGCTCCATCGGTCTCGCGCCGCTCGTGGAAGAGGGACTCGTTCCGGCGGAGGCGCTGGCCGATGCGGTTGCCGCACGTCCCGAGGGGGCGCTCTTGCGTGCAGCCCACCTCTATGCGCACGAGGTCGCGACCGGCATCGTCCGGTCTGCCTGGCAGCGCTCGCGCGCGGATCGCAGCCTCGGTGAAAGACTGCGCCGCTTCGCGGAAGCGAGCGGGGAATGGCTGGAGCGCGACGAGCTCTACAGGGCGCTCGAAGCGCTCCATCGCGAGCCGGATTGGCACCGATGGCCCGACCCGGATCGATCGCTGTTTGCGGCGGATGCGCCCGTCCGGCGCGCGGCGCTGCACTCGTCGCAGGCGGAGGAGATCGCGGTCTTCCGCTTCGGCCAGCTGCTTGCGCACGAGCAGCACGAGGCGTTCCGGCTGCAGGCCGGGCGGCTCGGCCTCTTGCTCTTCGGCGACCTGCAGATCGGAATCTCGCACCGCGATTCCTGGAGCTACGGGAAGCCGCTCGTTCCCTGGCTGCGCATGGGCGCGCCCCCTAGCCGCACCAATCCCGAAGGCCAGCCCTGGGGCTACGGCGTGCCGGACCCGGCGCTCTACGGGACGCGAGCAGCTCCTGGCGCGGCGCTCGCGTTCATCCGGGCGCGGGTCGGCAAGCTCCTCGACGAGTTCGACGGTCTGCGGGTGGACCATCCGCACGGCCTCATCGACCCGTGGGTCTACGCGGCCGACCACCCGGATCCGCTCGCGGCGGTGCAGGCCGGAGCGCGCCTGTTCTCCTCGCCGGATCGTCCGGAGCTGGCGTACTGGGCGATTGCGAGGCCGGAGCAGCTCGATCTCTCGCAGCCGCTGCACGCCGACGGGCGCGTGCGCGATCTGGCACCGGAGCAGGTCGAGCGGTATGCGGCGGTATTCGATGCCCTGGTCGACGCCGCGCGCACGCGGGGCCGCGGTGCCGACGAGATCATCGCCGAGGTCCTCAGCACCCAGCCGTACCCGGTCCAGCGCGTACTCGAGCGGCACGGGCTGGGCAGGTTTCGCGTCACGCAAAAGGCGGCGATGGGGGATCCCGCCGACGTCTACCGGGCCGAGAACGCGCGGCCGCAGGACTGGATCATGGCAGGAACGCACGACACGGAACCGATCTGGCTGGTCGCGGAGCGGTGGCTGGCGACCGGATCGGCGGAGCAGCGCGCGGCCTATCTGGCGTCCCGGCTGGTGCCGGAAGAGAGCGAGCGGCACAGGTGGGTCCAGCGCGTCGCATCGTCCGCGCAGGCGCTCGCGCGGGCGCAGCTCGCCGATCTCTTCGTCGGGCCGGCCCGCAACGTGATGGTGTTCTTCGCCGACCTGTTGGGAATGCGCGAGGTCTACAACCGCCCGGGAACGGTGGGGCCGCAGAACTGGTCGCTACGCGTGCCGCCCGATTTCGTCGAGCTCCACGCGCGCAGAGCGCTCGAGGGCAGCGCGCTCGATCTGCCTGCGGCGCTCGCCGCGGCGATGCGGGCGCGCGGGCCGGCATTCGCCGGCGCGCATCGCCCGCTGGTCGCGGGATTGGACGCCTCCGCCGCCCGAGCGCCTGACGAAAGCTGACCGGGATATGCTGCGAGAACGGGTGACGCATGGACACCATGGACATCGAGCAGCTGATCGGCTGGGAGTCGCTCCTCCACGAGGAGGAAAAGTTGGTGCGCGGCAGCGTACGACGGTTCGTCAGGGAGCGGTGCATGCCGCGGATCGTCGCCGATTACGAGGCGGGGCGATTCGCGACGGAGCTGATCCCGGAGCTGGCGAAGCTCGGGCTCCTCGGCGCCAACCTCGAAGGTTACGGCTGCGCCGGCATGGGCAGTCTCGCATACGGGCTCGCCTGCCACGAGCTGGAGGCGTGCGACTCCGGCCTGCGCTCCTTCGTGTCGGTCCAGACCAGCCTCGCCATGTTCGCCATCTGGCGTTACGGGTCCGAGGCGCAGAAGGAGAAGTGGCTCCCGGAGATGGCGGCGGGAAGGGCGGTCGGATGCTTCGGCCTCACCGAGCCGGAGCACGGCAGTGATCCCGGCGCGATGGAGACCCGCGCGCTCCGCACGCAGGAGGGCTGGTCGATCTCCGGCAGCAAGCTCTGGATCACCAACGCGCAGATCGCCCACCTCGCCGTCGTCTGGGCGAAGGGCCCCGATGGAGTCGTCGGGTTCATCGTCGAGCGCGACCGGCCCGGCTTCGCCTCCGGCGACATCCCGCACAAGCTGAGCATGCGGGCCAGCGTGACGGGCGCCCTCTACCTGGACGAGGTCAAGCTCCGGGAGGAGTCCCGTTTGCCGCAGGCGGCGGGCCTCAAGGCCCCGCTCTCCTGCCTCGACAATGCCCGGTTCGGCGTCGCCTTCGGCGTGCTCGGCTCCGCCCGCGCCTGTCTCGAGCAGGCCATCGCGTATACCCGGGAGCGGATCCAGTTCGGGGTCCCCGTCGCCTCGAAGCAGCTGGTGCAGGCCGAGCTCGCCGACGTCGCCGCCGAGGTGGTGAAGGCCTCGCTGCTCTCGCTGCACTACGCGCGGCTGAAGGAAGCCGGAAAGCTCCACCCGGTGCAGACCAGCCTGCTGAAGCGCAACAACTGCCGGATCGCCCTGGAAGCCGCTCTCACCGGGCTCGACGCGTTCTGAAGGGAACCATGGCGAAGCCGTCCTCCGCGAGCTAGCATGCACGAGGCTCGAATCGGAGCCAGGGAGGCAGTGATCATGGCCGACCAGGTCCGCAAGGTGGACTACTTCTACGTCGAGGTGCCGGACAAGCCGGGCGAGGGCGTGCGAGTGCTCGGCGCGCTGAAAGAGGCAGGGATCAACCTGCTGAACTTCACCGCCTTTCCTACCTCTGGCGGCAAGGCGCAGCTCGATCTCGTCACCCAGGATGGCGACGCGCTCGCCCGCGCCGCCAAGACCGCGGGTTTGACGCTCTCGGCGCGCAAGCAGGCGTTCTTCGTCCAGGGGCAGAACCGGGCGGGCGCCGCGGCGGAGGTGCTGCGCAAGCTCTCCGAGGCGGGAGTGAACGTGCGGGCGGCGAACGGCTCCGCCGGACAGGGCGGGTTCGGCATGATCGTGTGGGTCGCGCCCTCGGACTTCGCGGCGGCATCGCGCGCGCTCGGGGTGTAACGCCGCCGACTTCCGGGCTGAAGAGGGCGGCCGGTGGGGGTACACTGAAGCATGGCTGAAGTGCTCCCCGTCCGAGGCCTGCTCTACGACCACGCTCGCGCGGGCAGATTCGATGACCTGGTTGCGCCGCCCTACGACGTGATCTCGGAGTCGGACCGCGCGGCGCTCGAGGCGAAGAGCCCGTTCAACATCGTCCGCGTGGATCTCCCGCAGGGAAACCGCGAAGAGAAGTACCGGAACGCTGCGCGCGAGCTGCGCCGCTGGATCGAGGAGGGCATCCTCCGCCGCGATCGGGCGCCGGCCTTCTATCGCTACCAGCAGATTTTCTCCCTCGCCGGCCGCGAGCACACGCGCAAGGGGTTCATCGGCCGGATCCGCCTCAGGCGCTTCGAGGAGCGCGTGGTGCTTCCCCACGAGCGGACGCTGTCCGGCCCCCGCCTCGATCGGCTCGAGCTATCGCGCGCCTGCCGCACGAACCTGTCGCAGGTCTTCGGTCTCTATCCCGATCCGGCCGGAACCGTCGACGCCGAGTTCACCAGACTGGACTCCACCGCCCCCGCAATCGAAGCGCGCCTGGGCGGCGTCGTGCACCGGATCTGGCGGCTGACGGACGGGGCCGCGCACCAGCGCATCGCCGCAGCCATGGCGGACAAGAAGGTCTACATCGCCGACGGGCACCACCGGTACGAGACGATGCTGGCGATACGCGACGAGCTGCGGCCGCAGGCCCGTTCATCGCGCTCGTCGATCGAGTACGGATCGATGTTCCTCACCGCCATGGAGGACCCCGGGCTCGTCATCCTCCCCACCCACCGGGTGGTGCATGGGCTGCCGCAGTTCCAGCTTTCGCGCTTTCTCGAGCGCCTGCGCCAGCGTTTCGCGGTGGAGAAGATGAACGCGGCGAGCGCCGGCGACCTGCGAACTGCGCTGGCGCAACGGGAGCGCGGCTTCCTGCTCG
>VBKQ01000306.1 GCA_005879505.1 Deltaproteobacteria bacterium | reverse complement strand
CAGGGCCGGAGCCGCTGCGCGGCCTGGACGTTCCCATCCTGCACGCGCTGATCCTCGAGGAGATCCTCGGAATCGACCGTGCGGCGCAGGAGCGGCAGACGAACCTGCGCTACCTGAAAGACTTCGACGCGGCCCTGGAGGAGTCCCGCCGCCCGGACGTACAGGCGGTGTTCCTGCTCAATCCGACGCGCATCGCGCAGCTCAAGGCCGTCGCCGATGCCGGCGAGGTCATGCCGCAGAAGTCCACGT
>VBKQ01000305.1 GCA_005879505.1 Deltaproteobacteria bacterium | reverse complement strand
TCGGCTCGGTGGTCGGCGCGCTCATCATCCAGAGCCTGACCACCACCATCTTTACCAAGGGCGTGCCGGTCCAGTTCACGCTGGTGGTCAAGGCGGCCGTGGTGGTGATCGTCATCCTCCTGCAGTCGGGCGAGTTCCGCAGGCAGCTCGGCGCGCTCGTGCCGGGACGGGCGACCCGATGAGGCTCCGCGTGAGCCGCAGGTACGTGCCGCTCCTTGCCACGTTGTTCGTCTTCGTGGCGATCTTTTGCCTTGGGGGGCTCCAGTACAAGGCGTTCTTCTCGCTGCGTGTGTTCACCAACCTCTTCACCGACAACGCCTTCCTCGGCCTGTGCGCGGTGGGGATGACCTTCGTCATCCTCTCGGGTGGCATCGACCTGTCGGTCGGCGCGATGGTCGCGTTCTCCTCTACCCTGATCGCGTCGTTGACGCAGCTCGCCCACTTCCCCCCGTTCCCGGCCATCGCTCTGGTGCTGGTCATCGGGCTCCTCTTCGGGCTGGCCCAGGGGGCCGTGATCCACTTCTACAAAGCGCCGGCGTTCATCGTGACTCTCGCCGGGATGTTCCTCCTGCGTGGCCTGGGGTTCGTCATCGACCTGAACGCCATCCCGGTGGAGGATCCTCTCATGGTGAAGCTCTCGACCCTGGGCATCGCGCTCGGCGAGAAGGCCTCGCTCTCGTTCAGCGCCTGCGTGCTGATCCTGGCAGTGGTGGCAACGGCGGCGGTGCTGGGCTTCACCAAGTTCGGGCGGAACGTGTACGCGATTGGGGGGAGCGAGCTCTCGGTCCTCCTCATGGGGATCCCGCTCGCCCGGACCAAGCTGGCCATCTACGCGCTGAGCGGATTCTTCTCGGCGGCGGCCGGGATCGTCTTCACCATCTACACGCTCTCGGGAAGCGCCACTGCCGCGATGGGGCTGGAGCTGGACGCCATCGCGGCGGTGGTGATCGGCGGGACGCTGCTCTCGGGCGGCTTCGGGTTCGTGGCCGGCTCGCTCATCGGCGCGCTCATCCAGGGCGTCATCCAGACCTTCATCTCCTTCCAGGGGACGCTTGACGTCTCCTGGACCAAGATCTTCGTGGGCGGGCTGCTCCTCGTCTTCATCCTCCTGCAGCGGGTCTTCTCGCAGGGGATGAAGAAGGGCGGGGCGGCCGCCACCCGGCACGCCCCCCGCCTCGCCCCGGCGGGGACTCGGGCCGGCGACCCCGCCGTCGGCTCGACTGCCGGGTTGGGCATCGTGGACGAGGTTCGTGACCGCAGCTAGGCAGAGTCGGGGTATCTGTCGTGATGCTCCTTGCGGGCGGTGAGCCATTCATTCCTGGATACGACCTTCATTGTTTTTTCCTTTCGATTCTTCTTGAATAGATACGCTGTTGCGACGCCGGCCGAGCTGACGGCGCCGACGAGAAGTCCCACCATGTTGGCGAGGCAAGCCGGGCACATGATGAGCCTCGTCAGCGCTGCGTGCGCGCGGTCGGCCTGCGGACGGCGCGCACCCTGCCGCTCGTGGCGCCGCCGCAGAAGAACAGGTCCTTCCCGTCGGCCTCGAGCCCGCTGACGGTGATGCCCGCGGGCATCTCCAGGCGCTCGAGGACCTCGCCGTTTTCCGGATCGACGCGCCGGATCTCGCTCCTTTCGGCCTCCATCGTGGCGTGCCAGAGCTCGCCGTCGACCCAGGAAACGCCGGTGACGAAGCGATCCGACTCGATCGTCTTGAGGATGGCGCCGGTCTCGGCGTCGATCTGATGGATCTTGCGCGCCCGGTATTCGCCGACCCAAAGAGTACCCTCGGCCCACGTCAGCCCCGAGTCGCGTCCTTGTGCCGGCGCGGGAATGCTGCCCAGGACGCGGCCCGTCTTGGGGTCCACCTTCTGGATCCGGTCTTCGGCGATCTGCCAGAGATGTTTGCCGTCGAAAGCGGTCCCAGCGTCGGCCGCGACGTCGAGCTGGCGCACCAGCTCTCCGCTTGCAGGGTCGATGGCGGCGAGCTTTTCACCCCTGGCGAACCAGATGTTGCGGCCGTCCCAGGTGACGCCGTGGACGTGGTCGATGCCCGGGAACGGGCCATACTCGCGGACGATCTCCGCGCGCTTCGCTGTCTTGGGATTGGTCGTGGTCTTCATGGCAGGGTCAGGGTTAACGCACCGGCAGCGCCCCTGGGAGCAACAAGGTTGTCGCGAATCCGGCGAGTGGCGGCGCGACCCAGCGGCGAGAGCGCCCGCGACCGACCGGACGCACCGTCCTGGATTCGTCGAGGTGGAGAAGGGCCCGCTGCACCGTCCGCTGGCTCGCGCCGAGGGCGTACGCGAGCGCGGAGGTGGACCAGGGCTCGCCCCCCTCGAGCAGCGCCAGGATCGACCCAGCGGGTCCGTCGATCGGCGGCGCGAGCACCACCACCGGATGCGCCGCGCGAGGTGCGAGCACGAACCCCACCTTGGTCGCGTCCACAGCCGCGAACGATCGGATGGCGGCCCGCACGCGCCCGACCTCGACGCGCAGCCGCGCGCGGTGTGACTCGTTCGGCGATCGCGCCTCGAACGCGCGGGCGATCAGCGCTTCGCGGGGAACGTCGCCGGGCCAGGCCTCCGCGAGCGCGCGGACGATCTCGAAGAGCACCGGGCGGCTCGCGAGCGAGACGGAGCTGCCCCGCCCACGCACGGCGCGCCGGCACGCGTCGACGATCAGATCGTCGGAGGCGAAGAGCGCCTCCACTTCTTCGAGCGTCACCTGCTTCACCGATGCGCCGCGGATCAGCCGCGCAGACGGCGACGACAGCGCCCGCTGTGCGCGTTCGACTTCGGCCACGAGGGCCGGAATCCCTGCCGCGAGCGCGGCCGCGTGTGACCGCGCCAGAAAGCGCTCGGCCTCCTTCGCGCGGACGCCCCGGAGCGCGATCTCGGCGCGCGACAGCTCGAACAGCGCGGCGAGCGGAGCCGGCGCTCCCTTCGTGTCGAGCGCGGCCAGCGCGGCCTCTGCCTCGTCGAGCCGGCCGAGAAGGAGCGACCGACGGACGCCGACGAGGCGCGCGTGAAGCGCGTTCGCGCGATCTCCCAGGGCTTCCAGCGAGCGGGCCGCGGCGTCGAGAGCGCGCGCCGGCCAGCGGAGGTCGCGCGCGGCCAGCGCCACCTCCGCCTCGGCGGCTTGACAGCGAGCGCGCTCGAGACGCTCGCGCGGGCCGAACCCCCGCGCTGCGCGGCGGAGCAGCTTGCGCGCCCGTTCGTACTCGCCGAGCTGGGCCATGGCGATGCCGCGCAGCGCGAGCGCCGGCGGATCGTCGCGCAGCGCGACGCGCTTCAGCGCTCCGAGCGGATCACCGGCCGCCAGCGAACGGGCGGCGGAGGCGACGAGGGAGTCCATGCCCCTGGAGGTTAACCCTGCTCCGCGAAACTTCCGCCAGACTCTTCCCCTGCGCGGCGGGGTGTGGCACATCCCCGCCGCGGCCCGCGGGGGTGTCGCATGAAGGCGCTTTGATGGGCTATCTTCACGTCGTGAGGCGGTCGGCCGCCCGCAAGCAGGGATTGCACGGTGCCAAAGATCCCACCAGGCGTTGGTCCGCGGTTTCCCCAGGTCGTGGTCCTCGTGGGTTGCACGGGCGACCTTGCTCGACGGAAGCTATTGCCGGGCCTGTTCCACTTGTCGACCGTCGGCTTCATTCCTGGCTGCCGGCTCGTCGGCGTCTCGCTGGATGACCTCGATGCCGATGGCTTTCGCAGACTCGCACGGGCGGCGCTCGATGAGTTTTCCAGCCGCAAGATAACCGAGCGAGACTGGGAATCCTTCTCCAAGTCCTTGGACTACGTGCCGCTCGCTGCTGGCGCTCAGGCCGTCAAGGCAGCGGTACAAAAGGCAGAGCAAACGTTCGAAGGCGAGAGCCGTCGGTTGCATTACCTGAGCGTGCCCCCCAATGCGGCGCTGTCGGCGGTACGCATCCTCGGAGAGGCAGAGCTCGTCGACCGATCCAGAATCGTGATGGAAAAGCCGTTCGGCACCGACCTCGCGAGCGCAAGGTCGCTGAATGCCAACCTGCACGACGTCTTC
>VBKQ01000088.1 GCA_005879505.1 Deltaproteobacteria bacterium | reverse complement strand
GGGCTGGCCCGCTCGATGGCCTCGTCCAGCGCCTCGGCAGCCTCGGACCAATGCCGCAGGGCAGGCCAGAGGCTGTCCCCATTGCGTGCTTCGTCGAGCCGCTGATCGAGCTGCGCGGCCTCGATCGACGCCTCGATCATCAGGCGGTGGAGATGCTCCACCTCGAACCGGCTCGGCGCGCTCGGCACGTCCCTCTCCCACTACTGCTCAGGCCGTCGGCCAAGTTAGTTTATCGGAAGAGGAGGTAGGCTTTCAAGCGCCCGCTTCCTTGCCTCTCAGCGCGATGCGGGGGCGGGAGTCCCCTCCAGGAACGTGAGGATCTGCGCGCGCTCCTCCGCGCTCAGGTGCGTCTTCTTGTCTGCCTGCATCTTGTCGAGCACCGCCGGCCAGTCGGTCCGGTCCCAGGGTTCGTAAGCGCGATGGCACGAGGTGCATTTCGCCCGGTACACGCGCTCCTCCTCGCTGAGCGGACGCGACGGCGCGGAGCTGCAGGCGAACGCGAGGACCAGGAGTGGGAGGGCGCGCGCGATCACAGGTTCAAGCCGATCACCGAACGGACGAAAGTGCCGCCGGCAGTATCGCCGACGCCGAACCCGGCCCCGACCTGCAGCCACAGCTTGCTAGTGGCGAACGAGATCGACGGCCCGGCGTAATAGCTGCCCGTGGTCACCCCGGCGGCGGTGTCCTGGATGGTCCAGAACTCCGCCCCGAGCCGCAGCTGGGGAACGACCTCGTACCGCGCCCCGGCATCGACCTCCCAGGCATGCCCGTCGTAGAGGTGCCTGATCTTCTGTTCCGCGACGAAGTTGGTGACCAGGGCGAAGCGGCCGAAGTCCTTCTCCAGGATCAGCTTCTCCTCCATCTCCCAGGGAGCGGCGAAGTCCGCCAGGCGCTCCCCTTCCAGATAAAGCTCCACGTCGACGGGCAGGACGTTCTTCTCGAAAAGCCGATACCTCGTCTCCAGGCGCCAGGACTCGAACTTGAGGGAGGCGCCGGGCTCCTGCGCGAACACGTGGTAGAGGGCGAGGTCCCAGTGGTCCGTGATTCCGTACTCCAGCTCGACCCGGTGCACGGTCGTGGCCTGGTCGAATCCGCCCACCTTCGGCGCCTCGATCTCGTTCCAGATCTCCAGCTCGAGGTTGTCCTTTGGCTGCGTCATGTACTCGTACGCGCGGATCATCGTCCGGCGATCGGCGCGGGCCGCGGGCGCGATCAGTGCCGAGGCCAGGAGAAAGCTGAAAGAGATTATGATTCTCATTCTCATCTGTCGCCCGCCAGTCGTTCGCTTCTCTCCGGTTGGAGGGCCGCTACTGGCGCTGCCGGTTGGGGTTGGACTGCCGCTGCCGGCACGCCGCGCAGAGCCCGTAGAGCTCGAGCTTGTGGTGCGTGACGGTGAAGCCGTGCTCCTCGGCCACCCTGTCTTGAAGCTCCTCGATGCGCTCGTTCTCGAACTCGGCGATGTTGCCGCAGGAGGTGCAGATCAGGTGATCGTGGTGGTGCCGATCCAGGGCCGCCTCGTAGCGGGTCTGTCCGCCCTCGAAGTGCCGCGCCGACGCCAGCCCGGCGTCGGTGAGGATCTTCATCGTCCGGTAGACGGTGGCGGCCCCGATGCTCGGATCGCGCTGCTTGGCCTTCTCCACCAGCTCGTCGACGGAGAGGTGGCCGGTCTGCGAGAAGAACGTGTCGACGATCAGGTCGCGCTGCCGCGTCGACTTCAGCCCCCGCGCCGCGATCCAGCTGGCGAGGCGCTCGTGGGCGGCAGTGGAGATCTTCTTTGGCGCGGTCCGCTTCATTTTGAAATTGATTCTCACTCTCGAAAACTCTACCGGGCGGCGCGCGGGCCGTCAAGGGCGTGCAGACTCAGCGCAACCAGCCGCGCTGCCGGCCCAGCTCCCGCCAGGCCTCGGGCTCCTGCCCGACGTCGCGCCCGGCGAGACGCACCAGGCCCGCATGCGCCCGCTCCCGGACCGCGGGATCGGCGTCCTCGAGCCGCTCGATCATGTCCGCCGCGTAGCGCGCCCCCTCCCCGCGGTATCCGGCCACTTCGACCGCCAGCGCGCGCACCCGCGGATCGGGCGATGCCATCAGCGCGGGCACCTCGTCCACCGGCGCTGAAGGCGGGCGGATCTTCTGCCGCGTGGAGGGCAGCAGGAGCACCCAGATCAGGGCGCCCAGCCCGACCTGGAACAGCCCCGTCGCTGCCGGATACTTCTTCGCCCGCATGAGGGCGAAGCGGTACACGGTGAAGATCGCCAGAAAGATGGCGAAAATCGTCGGGGCGACGCTCCGGGTCCAGGGCGGCAGCATCCGTCCCGCCACCGCTCCGCCGGACCAGAAGGTGAAGAGCGCCGAGAGCACCAGCAGCGCATAGAGCGCCGGCCGCAGCACCTGCACGAATCCCAACCCCGCGCGGACGCGGATCTGGCGTGGATCAGCTGCGCTCTCGCCCACGCCGCGTCGTTTACCCCGACGCGGCTCCGGCGTCCAGGATGACCGCGATCCGGTTCAGGCCCTTGTTCGCCTGTTCGTACCGGCCGTCCGAAAACGCGGAGGTGACGTCCTTGAGCAGCTTCTCGATCTCGCCGCGCTGCGTATCCGACAGCTTCGCCGTTCCGCGCGCCCCCTGCAGCCGGGAGATCTTCGCCTCGACGAAGCGCTGATCGACGCGCAGCTTCGCCATGGCCTTCGTCAGATCGTTGAGCAGGTCCATGGCCCGGGCGAAGTCGCGCTGCCGCCGGGCGGCGAAGATCTCGGCGTTCAGGGGCTGGTCCTCCGGCGGCAGGTCACTGATGAGGATCCCCCGCGCGTCGAGATCGGCGAGCAGCTTCTTGTGCTTCTCCTCCACCAGCGCCGCTTTCGGCACCTGCTTGCGGTCGCGATATTCCGGCGGCGGCCCCTGGCGCTCGAACGCCGCCACCGCCTTCTCCCGCAGGGCGACGTCCTTGGCCCGCTGGGCGACATCGCGCTCGTGGGCGGCGACCTGCGCCTCGCGCTCGGCCATTTTTGCCTCGCGCGCGGCCACCGCGGCTGCCCGTACGTCGAGCGCGGCCTGGGCGGCGCGCTGCAGGTCGGCGTCCACGGCCCGCTTCTTCGCCTCCACCTCGATCTTCTGTGCCTGCAGCGCGGAGACGCGAACCCCGAGCTGCCCTTCCAGGACTTGCGATTGCCTCAGCTCTTCTTCCAGGCG
>VBKQ01000089.1 GCA_005879505.1 Deltaproteobacteria bacterium | reverse complement strand
CGACTGCCGCAGCGGCTCGTACTTCGCGCGGGCGCGGTCGCGGTCCGTCTGCAGCGCGACCACCTTGCGGTGCTGCTCCCGCAAGAGACCCTCGTGCCGCTGGGCCTCTGACAGCATCGCCGTCGCCTGGTCGATGGCCGGTCGGTGATGCCGCAGGAGAAGGACGAGGGGGTCGCGATGGCGGCCCGAGAGCTGCGCGAAGTCGTGGTCGAGCGAGTGCCAGGTCTCGAC
>VBKQ01000087.1 GCA_005879505.1 Deltaproteobacteria bacterium | reverse complement strand
CAGAGCGGGACCGGCTTGGACTTGCCCTTCAGCTTCACTGGATCCCGCGGGGAGGCCTCCACTTCGACGGCCACCTTCTCGTAGACCGGCTGCGATACCAGTACCTCGCCGGCGCGCGCTTGCGACTCGAGCCGCTGGGCGAGGTTCACCGCGTCGCCGATCACCGTGTACTCGAGCCGCTTGGCGGCGCCGAGGTTGCCCGCCACCGCCTCGCCGGCGTTGATCCCGATCCCGAACCCTACGGTGGTGAGGCCTCGGCGCGTCCGCTCGGCGGAGAGCTGCTTGGCGCGGGCCTGTATCTCCAGCGCGCAGAGCACCGCGGACCGCTCCGAGCGGGCCGCGTGC
>VBKQ01000086.1 GCA_005879505.1 Deltaproteobacteria bacterium | reverse complement strand
ACGATCTCCGCCCCGGCTCCCGGCTGCACCTCGTCGAGCCGGGCTGGAAGCTCGTGCAGCGGAATGACCGCCTGGTCCGGCAGCCGCGCCAGCTGGTGCTCCCAGTCGTGGCGGACGTCGATCAGGTAGATCGGTTCGCCGCGGCGGAGCTTCTCGGCGAGCTGCTGTGGCTCGATCTCCAGCACGTCAGGGGAGATCATAAGTCAGCCTGCCGCCGTCAGCGCGCGCGCAGACGGTAAACCGGTGCGGTCGCGCGCGGTCGCCCACCAGCTCGTCGACCCGACGCTTCCTCTCCACCACCAGGTAGTCCGCGATCAGGCTGCGGTGGCAGCGCCAGGGGACGGCTTCGGCGCACATCACGGCGGTCCGGTGGCGGCGGGCGGCTGCGAGCAGCTTGCGGATGCCTTCGCGGAACTCGGCGGTGCGCATGTGGTCTGCATAGTTGCGGAAGCCGGGGTTGCGCCAGCACGGGCGCGGCGAAGGATCGGCACTCTTGCCGCGCCGTCCGGCGAGCTCGGGGATGGCGACGTACCCGATCTGCGCCCGCCCCAGCGCCGCGCGCAGCTTGCGCTCGCCGAACTGCGGCATCGCCCGCGAGCCGCGCAGCTTCCGCACGTCCGCGACGAGCCCGATGCGCTGAGCCCGCAAGAGCGCGAGGAAGTCGCGCAGAGCGCGGTTCGAGTGTCCGACCGTGACGATCCGGGCCGGCCTCGTCAGTGGCCCCGCAGCCGTTTCTGCATCGTGCGGCGCACGGTGTCGTAGCCGAGGTCCTTGAAGAGGTCGCGAGCCCGGCGGTTGTTGCCCGCGACCTCGAGCGCGATCACCTCGATCCCGCGCTCCTTGGCCTCCTGCTCCGCCTTCTGCATGAGCAGCCGGCCGTAGTTCTGTCCGCGCGCCTCGCGCGCCACGCCCAGCGTGGTCACCTGAAGGGTCCGGGTCCCGTGGCGGGCATCGTCGCGCTCCGTGAGCCAGAGATGCCCGAGGTAGCCGCCGTCGTCCCCTTCCAGGATCCAGAGCTGCGCGCCGGGGCGGCGAAAGCCGTTCCTGCTGAATCCCATCTTCACGTCGAGAAGGGCGGCGAAGCGCTCCTTGAAGATGGCGCGCTCCTGCTCCGTCGAGTCGCCGAGCCCGTCGAGCTGCGTCTCCAGCTCCAGAGCGGTGAACTGCTGCCAATCCTTCGGGGCATATGGGCGCAGGCGCGGCATGGGGCGCGTGTTAGCGAAATGTGGGCCGGCGTTCAAGCTGGGCCTTGCATCCGTCCTCAGTTTCCGCTTGAAGGGGCCTTCCGGTTTCTGAAGGAGAGGTCGTGGCACGCAAGAAGGGCAGGGGAGCAGGGGCAGGCGCAGGCCCGCAGCCGCAGAAGCCTGGAGGCATGGCGGCGGGCGGCAGCGGCTGGGCGCCGTTGCGCGATGCGATCCGTCGCGACGTCGAGCAGGCGATCTCGGCCCTCGCTTTCGCGGAGCGCCTGCACCAGAAGATGGACACGCAGCGCCGCGCCTTCCTCGACTTTCCCCGCATCATGGAACAGCTCCGCTCCGGCGCCGTCGAGCGGCTCACCGCTTCGCTCTCCCGGCTGTACGAAGGAGGGCAGGGATTCGACCTGCAGCGGTTCCTGCGCGATCTGCCGCTCGCCCTCGGTCAGCTCGCTGCCGCGGACAAAGCACCGCCGCCCGCAGCACCGGCGCCCGCGGAGGCGGGCGCCGGAACGTTACCCGCGCCAGCCCCTTCCGACGATGCTCCGGTTGCAGGGCCCGCGGAAGTGCCGGTACCCGCGCCGGAGTCGGCTCCGCCCGCCCCCGTCAGCCCACGCCTCGAGCTGCGCTCGAAGCTCCTGGCCGCCTCCCCCAATCTGGCGAAGGCTGCGCAGAGCTACCGCCGCAACGTGGCGACGCTCCGGCGCGCCGCGCTCCCGCGGCGCTCGCCGGGCCCCTGGCGCGCGGACCGCGAAGTCCTCGAGGAAGCGCGGCGTGCCGTCGAGTTCGTGCAAAAGCTCTACGACGCCTACGCCGACGGCTGGGCCGATCAGCCGCTGACGAAGGACCTGGGCGAGCAGACCGCGGCGGAGCTGGATCGGTTCCTAGCCTGGACGCAGCTGGATCGCTACGTCGAGCTGGCCGTGCTCGCCTCCACGAACGTGCCGCGGCCCTCGAAGCCAGGGCAGCACGTGATCAGCGCTGCGAAAGAGGTGGTGCCGCAGCCGCCGGTCACCGAGGCCTCGCCAGGCGCGGTGGTGGCGGACTCGGAGCCCGGACCAGCAGGAGAGCCGGAGGAAGAGCCGGCGTCGCCGCAGCAGCCCGTCGTGGAGCCGGAGTTGGGCCGCGACTGATGCGCGCGCTTGCCGCCGCATCGGCGGCGGCGCTGGCCGCCTCTGCGTCGTTGGCGGAAGAGAATTCACCTTTCTACTTCCAGGCCACGGTCGCGGGGCAGGCGCACCATGAGTTCCACGCGCCATACAGGCGGGCGCGGGCTCAGCTCGACGCTGGGAGTCGCGGCATTTCCGAGCGGCGAGGTCTACCGCATCGGCAATCCGGAGCCCACGGTGATCCTGGCGCGCGTCTCGCTGCGCCAAGAGGCCGGTCCGGTGACGATCACCCTCGGCAAGTTCAGCACGCCGGATGTCTTCGACAACAACCCGGTGTCCAACGAACCCCACACCCGTTTCATGAGCTGGGGGCTCTGGGCATCTGCCGCCTACGACTATCCGGCCGACGTGCGCGGCTACACCTGGGGAGGGGCGGTGGACTACACGCACGAATGGTGGTCGGTGCGCGCCGGGATGTTCCTCGAACCGCTGGTCGCGAACGGGGCTGCGCTGGAGCGCGACATCACCAAGGCGCGCGGGCTGGTCGCGGAGGTGGAAGCGCGTTCCGGGCATGGCGCCGTCCGGGCGCTGGGGTTCCTCAATACCGCTCACATGGGGAGCTACGCGCAGGCAGTCGCGCGCCGCGTCGACGTATCCGCGACGCGCGCGGATGGCCGGACCAAGGCCGGCGCCGCGGCGAGCGCGAATTACGATTTCGGCGGCGGCCTCGGCTGTTTCGCCCGCGCGAGCTTCAACGACGGACAGAATGAGACCTGGGCCTTCACCGAGATCGATCGCTCGCTCGCGGTCGGGGCCGTCCAGTCGGGTGCGCGTTGGGGACGGGGGAACGACGAGGCGGGCGCCGCGCTGGTCGTGTCGGGCCTCTCTGCCGCGCACCGGTCCTACCTGGCTTCGGGCGGGTATGGATTCCTCATCGGCGACGGAGCCCTCAATTACGGAGCCGAGGTGCTCGGTGAGCTCTTCTATCGCGCCGCTCTCGACGAGCACGTTTCGCTGGGTGTGAATTACCAACCGTTGTTCAATCCGGCCTACAACCGTGATCGGGGTCCAGTGCACATCTTCACCGCCCGGGCCCACGTGGCGTTCTGAAGTCGCTTGGGCTAAAAAGCGCCGCGCAAGGAGACCAGCTCGTGAGCACCAGCCTGCGGCCCGTCCGCTCGCCCCCCGCCTCGGAGCTCTCGCCAGATCTATTGTCGAAGCTGCATTCGCTGATGGTGAAAGCGCGGGTGCTCGAAGAGCGCCTGATCCAGATGTACCGGCAGGGGGACGGGTTCTTCTGGATCGGCGGACCCGGCGAAGAGGCCTTCAACGTGCCGCTCGGCCTCCTGATCCACAAAGGCAGGGGTCCGCAGTACGACTACTGCCACTTCCATTACCGCCAGTCGGCCACGCTTCTCGCCATGGGCGCCGACCCGATCGATGCGATGCGGCAGATGAAGAACAGCGCCACCGATCCGTATTCGGGCGGCCGCAACTTCGTCGGGCACTACTCGATCCGGCAGTGGAACGTCGTTCCCGTCTCCAGCCCCATCGAAGTGCAATACTCGATCGCCCCGGGGACCGCGATCGCCAACAAGCGCGCCGGCGGCCGCGGGATCACCATCGTGACCGGGGGTGACGCCGGCACCGCGGAAGGCGACTTCTCCACCTGCCTGGTGTGGTCGTCACGGCCCGCCAACCAGCTGCCGGTGCTGATGATCGTCACCAACAACAAATGGGGCATCTCCACGCACTTTCAGGGGCAGCACGGCGAGAAGCGGATCAGCGATCGCGGCAAGGCGTTCGGGATCGAGAGCAAGACCATCGACGGCAACGACCCGGAGGTCAGCTACCGCGAGCTCTCCGCGGCCATGGAGTACGTGCGCACCGAGCGGAAGCCTTTCTTGCTCGAGGCCATGGTCAGCCGCCTGTACGGCCACAGCTCCGCCTCCGGCGCGAATCGGACCAACGATGAGGCGGACTGCATCGCCGGATTCGAGCGCAGGCTGGAGGAGCGCGGGCTGCTCACGCGGCAGCAGATGGACGAGCTGCGCGCGCAGTTCACCGCCGAGCTGCTCGCGGCGCACAAGCAGGTCAAGGAGGAGCCGCAGCCCGAGTCGAAGAGCATCTACGAGCACGTGTTCGCCGACCGGGACCTGGTGCGAGGCGACGGATGAGCAACATGGTCCAGGCCATCCGGATGGCGCTGCACGTCGGCGAGGAGCGTCACGGAGTCACGGACATCTTCGGCGAAGACGTCGGACCGCCGCTCGGCGGCGCGTTCACCGCTACGCAGGGGCTGAAGACGGCATGGAACTCGCCCCTGGACGAGCGCGGGATCGTCGGCACCAGCATTGGCCTTGGCCTGGCGGGCTGCCGCAACGTGGCGGAGATCCAGTTCTGTGACTACGGCTTCAACAGCATCGATCTGCTCAAGCTCGCCGGCATGCACCACTGGATGTCGAACGGCGAGTGGAACTGCCCGATCACCATCATGACGCCGGTCGGGTCGGGCATCCGTGGCAGCATCTACCACTCGCATTCCTTCGACGCGACGACGACGCACATCCCCGGCTTCAAGATCGCGTTGCCCTCGACGCCGCGCGATGCCTACGGTCTCCTCCTCTCCTGCATCGTCGACCCGAACCCCTGCTTCTTCCTGGTCCCCAAATCCCTGATGCGCGTGCGCTCGCTTCCGGGAGAGGAGATCCCGGGTGAACCGGGCGACGACCGCGTGCTGGCGAAGATGATCGATGCGCCGCTCGGCGACCGGACCTCATGGAAGCCGCAGTGGCCCGAGACGCCCGATCACCTCGTCCCGTTCGGCGAGGCGCGCACCGTCCGGTCCGGGCGCGACCTGACCGTAGTCAGCTACGGCCGGACGCTGCCCTTGTGCGTCAAGGCGGCGGAGGCGCTCGTCGAGGAAGGGATCGACGCGGAGGTGATCGATCTGCGGTCGCTCCATCCGTACGACTGGTCGCGGATCTCGGAATCCGTACGGCGCACCGGCCGCGTCCTCTACGTGAACGAGGACAGCGAGATCACCAACTTCGGCGAGCACCTCATCCGCCGCACCGTGGAAGAGCTGTTCTACGAGCTGGCCGCGCCACCGAGGCTGCTGGCCGGCGCGCACGTGCCGGGTATCGGGCTCGCGGACAGCCTGGAAATGGTTTCCGTGCCGCAGCTGCCGTCGATCACCGACGCGATCCGCTCGCTGGCGAGGAGTGAGCCGTGACGTTACCGGTTGAACCGCTGCCCAAGACAGCCCCATCGACGCGGATCGACGCCGCGCTGGGTGGTTATTTGCTGAGTTGTTCCGGGTGCTTCCGCTCGGGCATCGCGCACGCCCGCACTCCCAGCGCCGCCGAGATGCGGTGCCGGTTCTGCGCGAACTTGTCATAGCCCCAGCGCGCGAAGTGCCTGACGCCGGGCGCCCGCAGCAGCGCGCCGATCGCGGACCACCCCCGGAGCTCGCTCAGGATTCGAGCAACTCCCTCGGCGCGGACGAACCGCCGCCCGCCGTCGAGCACGATCATGGTGTGTTCGGTCTCTTCGCGTGACACGCCAGGCGGGAGCTGGGCGGATTCGTTGCCGACGAACTCGAAGACGCCATGCCGGTCGCGCTCCTTCACCCAGGCGACCGACGCCTGGCATACCCCGCAGTCCGCGTCGTACACCACGATCATCGGTCGAAGCATAAGCGATACACACGTCCGCCGCCTGGCACCAACCCCGCCACTGCGGATACCGTCAGCGCCCGGTGCACGCCCTGCTGGCAGCGTTGGTCTCGCTCGGACCCCACGCTGCGGACGCACTCGCGCATGCCCAGGACGCGCCGGCAGCATGGGTCTCCATGCCGCCGTCCGGCACCCGTCCCGCATCCGCGGCCTTCGTCGCATTGCCGAAGCGCGTCTATGGCTATCTGCCCTACTGGGAGAGCATCGATCTGAATGCATTTCGCTGGGACCTGATCACCGACATCATCGCGTTTTCGGTGGAGGTCGGGACGGACGGCACGGTCTCCAATCCGCACGCGCTCCCCGGCGCGGCGCTGGTCTCGGCCGCCCATGCCAACGGCGTCCGCGTGCACCTGTGCGCGACGTTGTTCAACACCTCGGGCGGAAACGAGGTTGCGACGTTCCTCGCCAGCTCCTCTGCGCGCGCGGCCGCGGTGCAGCAGCTGACGGCGCTGGCGCCGGACGGCATCAATCTCGATTACGAATTCGTGCCGACCGCTTCTCGCGATGCCTTCACGACGTTCGTGCAGCAGCTGCGCGAGGCGCTCCCCCAGGCTATCGAGCTGACCCTGGCGATGCCCGCCTCGGCATCGTACGGCGGCTATGACATTCCGGCGCTGGCGTCGCGGGCGAACCGGCTGCTGCTGATGGAATACGACTACCACTGGCGCACGGGCCCCTCGGCCGGTGCCGTTTCGCCGCTCGCGAGCGTCGAGAACGCGGTGGACGGCTATCTGGCGCTCGTTTCCGTGGGCGCGATCGCCATGGGCGTCCCCTATTACGGCTACGAGTGGCCCACCACGACGCTGACCGCGGGCGCCGCCACGACCAGCACGGGGACCAGCGTGCTGTTCGACTCTGTCTTCACGAAATTCGCCACCTACGGCCGGGTCTGGGATACAGCCTCCCAGACGCCTTGGTACGCGTACGCAGCCGCGGGCCAGCCGCGGCAGGGCTGGGTCGAGGACGGCGAATCGCTCGCGCTCAAGTACCGATTCGCGCGCACGCGCGATCTGGCCGGCGTGATGATCTGGGCGCTCGGATACGACGGCGCGCGCACCGAGGCCTGGAACGCGCTGCAGTTGGCCTACTTCCCCGAGGTTCCCATCCAGCCGCCCCCCGCGCGCGGGTGCTCGCAGGCCGGTACGGCCCCCGCCGCCGTCGTGATCCTCGCCCTGTTCTGCCTGCGCCGCCGCTTGCGGACCCTACCCCGGAGCGCGTGTTAGAAAGTGACCATGGTTCCCGAGAAGTACCGCCTCGCCGCCGTGGGGCGCTTCCTCCTCGAGCAATTCGAGCTGCGCCGGCCCGGCATCCGCGAGTGGTCGCCGCGCGCCGAGGCGTCGCTGCGGCAGGAGGCCGAGAGCGAGCTGCAGCTGATGGAGAAGCAGCTGCGGGAGCTCGGGATGGAGGATCTCCACTACTGGCAGCGCGTCCGCCGCGCCCTCGACGAGATCCTCCTTCCCCGGTACGCCGCGATGGCGAGGGCGGAGATCGATCTGGCCAAGCGCCACTACGGCATCTGGCGCGGCGGCGACCTGGTGGCGCGCGCGACCTTCGCCCTGGCCGGCTTCATCCTCGGGATCATCTGCGTCGAGGTGCCGTACATCCCCATCCAGGCGAAATGGTTCCCGGCGCTCCTGCTCGTGCTCGGGCCCTTGTTTCCCGACGGAGTGATGTGGCTGCACCGCAGGCGCTGGCGCAAGCAGCTGGAAGCGCTGGTCGGCGATCTACACCGCGCCAGCGAGACGCTCGAGACCTACCGGCCGCTGTCCGAGCTTACGCATGCCCTCGAGCTGCCGTCCGGGCTCGCGGAGGCGCCGCCCACTGCGGCGCGAGAGAGAGGATGAAGTGGCTCTCAACCTGAACGTGCCGCACGTGAGCGTTCCGCAAGGCGGGAAGCTTCGCATCCTCTGGGTAGCGGGGGCGTCGCTGATCGTTCTGCTGGTCGGCTACAACTCCTGCACCACCTACGTGAGGCCCGGGGAAGCGGGCGTCAAGCAGATCAAGTTCGGCATCGGGAAGGGCATCGAGCCCGTGGTGTACGGTACGGGCCTGCACTACGTCGGTGTCGGCGAGACGATGCACCGCTTTCCCCTGCGCGTGCAGGTCCTCGAGCTGAGCAACTCGCGCAGCGAGGCGATCGGGGAACTCGAGGGGCACCGGGTAGGGCCGGGCGTCAACATCCAGACCAGCGAAGGGTACACGGTGCAG
>VBKQ01000085.1 GCA_005879505.1 Deltaproteobacteria bacterium | reverse complement strand
GCCGAGTCGCTTTCCCCCCGGTGCCCAAGCGTTGACGATGCGGCCCTGGTGGAACCCGATGCCCGCCTTCGCTTCACCGCAAGTGAGCGTGAGCGTCCCGGTGCGGCCGCCGAGATGGATGAACTGCAGCGCGTCGGCGACGGAGACGTCCTCGATGTTGCCCGAGAGGCTCATGGCGCCTACTGCCGGCGAACCAACGCGACCAGGCTCTCCAGCGTCTTCAGCTTGCGGTCGGTATTCGAGTAGACGCGCGCGGCGAACAACGCCGACGCGGCATGCGCCGCGATCAGATCGAGCAGGTCGCGGTCCTCGGCCCTCAGCCTCGCCTTGTGGTCGAACAGCTTGAGGATGACCAGCGCGCCCACCGTCGCGCCTTGCACGGTCAGCGGCACGCAGGCCAGCGCCTGCGAGCCGTCGAGCGGTCCGATGCGCAGCACGCCGTCCGAAAGGGTTGCGTCCACCGCGGGATCTCCGCCGCCATAGATCCCGTTCGGAAAGAGCCCGGTCTTGTCCTCTTCCATGCCCTGGGCAAACGCGATCTCGCACTCGCCCGAGCTGTCTCTGGCGTCGTTCTTCCAGAACAGGAGAACGAACCGCTCGGCGCCGAGCAGGTTGATGGCAATCTCGGCGATGGTCGCTTGCACCTCGCTGGGATCGAGCGTGGCATGGAGCTGGTAGGTCGCCACGTACAGGTTCATCAGCCGCCCGACCTGCTGCTCGTACTCCGCCAGCTTGGTGGACAGCTCCTCGCGATCCGACTCCACGTCGGCGAGGCGCGCCGACAGATCGCCGGCGGGCTGCGGCCGCGCATCGATCTCCCTGGCCAGCTCCGCCGCGCGATCGATGGTGGCGCGCAGCTCATCGAGCGCGGACCCGACACGAGGCGGGAGCTGCTCGGGAGCGGCCATGCGTGAATTCAAGCAGCGGGGCTCGCCGTCAGCCGGTTGATGACACCGAGAAGCTCCTCGTTGCGGAAGGGCTTCTTCACGTACGCGGCGGCGCCCGCTTGCATTCCGCGTTCCGTGTCGTCTTCGGTGCCTTCGGTGGTGATGATCACCACTGGAATGCGCGCGAACTCGGGATGCGCTTTCACGGCGGTGAGGAACTCGAGCCCGTTCATCCTCGGCATGTTGATGTCGAGCAGGATGAGCTCCACGTCCTTGTGCTCCGCGAGGCGGTCCAGCGCCTCCCGGCCGTCGAACGCATGCACCAGCGGAAAGCCTCGCAGCA
The DNA here is from genome assembly GCA_005879505.1 of Deltaproteobacteria bacterium. Classification (GTDB taxonomy): domain Bacteria; phylum Myxococcota; class Myxococcia; order Myxococcales; family 40CM-4-68-19; genus 40CM-4-68-19. The sequence continues at coordinate 2,097 of VBKQ01000085.1, read as the reverse complement.
TCATCTCGAACATCCGATGCAGCAGCTTCGAATCGTCGACGACGAGGACTTTTTTTGTTTTCATCGCTCTATCGATCCTGACTGGTGGCAGATGGCCAGTCAAGGAATCGCGCGTACTTACCTGCACCTACTGCGACGGTAGAGTTTCGAGCGCCTGCGTGAGCTCCGACAGCGTGTGCCCATTGCCTTGCAGCCTCGCGAGCTCTTGTCCGCGCTGGAGCGTTTCGCGCGCCTCGCGGTCCTTCTGCAGAGATGCGAGCAGCATTCCGAGCTGAAGATATGCGGCGAGATAGTCGGGCTTGCGCGCGAGCAGTTCCATCAACTCCGCGGCCGCGGTGGACGCGTCGCCCTTCGCCTTCAGCTCCAGCGCCAGCGCGTATCGCGGAAACGGATCGTCCGGCGTGGTTGTGATGAACTTTCGCAACTGCTCGATGCGGTCCATGGCCGGGTTATAGCTCGACGGAGTCGAGGTCGTCGCACACCCGCACACCCGGGGGCGGCGCGATACCGCGGCGGGCGTCCTCGCCGAGGTGGCCGAGCAGCACCTGCGGCACGGCCGGCAGTTTCTCGCGCAGCGTCTTCCAGCCGAGGTGCTCGCCGGTGCTTTCGCCGAGGTTGGTGCACTCCGTGCAAAGCAGCGCGGCCCCATCGCACAATCCCTCGGCGATGTCGGCGGCGTCTCCGGTGAACGCGAGATCGCCGATCCGGAGCGAGAGGGCGATCTGCGGAGGGCTCATGTGCCGCGCCCGGAACGCGCGCAGGCTGCGGCCGGCGAGCTCGACTCGGTCTCCGGGCTCGAGCTCGCGCACCTCGAGGGCGAACGGCAATGGGCGCTCGGCGGCAGCGGGGTAGCATGCCGACCACAGCGCCTGCAGACGGTCCTTGGTGCCGGGCGGGCCGCTCACCACCAGCGGGCTGCGGCGCCGCGAGCGGTACATGGCGTCGACGAGGAGGAACGGCCATCCGGCGATGTGATCGCCGTGCAGATGCGTGAAGTGGACGGCGCCGATCCCGTCGGGCTCGCGCCCGAGCCGCTTCAGGGCAGCGAGCGCGGTGGCCCCGAAATCGACCATGAACGTGCCCTGTGCGTCATCGATCAGCCAACAGGTGTGCCCGCGGCCGCCGGAGCAGAACGCATCCCCGCTGCCCACCGCAGTGACCCTCATTTCCGCTCCGTATTCAGGAAGGTCGCGAGCCTTTCGCCCACATCGCCCTGGCGGAGGTGGATCTCGCGCCGCAGCGCCTCGAGCGAGGCCATTCCCCCGCGCAGCGAGAGCTCCGTCTCCAGGAGCTCGCCGCCGCGGCGCCAGCGCAGGCGCATCATCGGCAGCTCCTTCTCCGCGATCGGCGCGAATGCGCGGTGGAGCGCCGCCTCCGCGACCTCCGTGTGAGCGATCGCCAGGACGGAGCTCAATCCCTCCCGCCGGATGAACAACGCCGATTCCGTGCACCAGACGTCGCAGACGCAAGGTTCCTTCCACGCCGGCGCCAGCACCGCCGCTCCGTCTGCGAAGCGCGTGCCGTGATAGAGCGACTGGGGCTGATCGAGGATCCGTTCCGCCTCGAAGGAAACCTCTGGGGCAGAGGCTCCGAGGAAGCGGCGGTGGCGGGCCCGCAGGCGGAGGGCAAACGAGAGCGCGCCCGCGGCGACGAGGGCCACGAGCGCGCATCCGACCCAGACCGCGATCAATCTACTCGGCAGGCGCGCCCTCGCCGCCCGCCACCTCGTCGAGCTCCTTGAGCTTGTCCTCGACCGCGCCCTTCGCCCGGTCGAAGTTCCTGGTGCAGGAAATGAGCGCATCCTGCGCCGTCTTCGCCTGGATCCCGCGGTCGACTTCGGCGTACAGCGCCTTGTTCCCCTGCACGAACGCCTGATCGAGCTGGGTCGCGTAATTGTTGGTCGCCTGCGAGAGCTTCTTCCAATCCGCGATGAAGACGGTGGTCACTTGCGTCCGCTGATCGACGAGATCCTGCGCCTCGGCAACCCTGCTCTTGATGTCGGCATCGGCGATCTGCTCCGCCGAACCGGTCAGGGCGGCGGCCGAGGCGGTGGACTGCGCGGCGAACTGGCTGATCGCGACCGCCACGCGATCGTAG
>VBKQ01000084.1 GCA_005879505.1 Deltaproteobacteria bacterium | reverse complement strand
ACGGCGTGCAGATGATCCCCGTCTACCTCTTCTATTCGATGTTCGGGTTCCAGCGCGTCGGCGATCTGGCCTGGGCGGCGGGAGACATGCGCACCCGCGGGTTCCTCATCGGGGCCACTTCCGGCCGCACGACGCTGAACGGCGAAGGGCTGCAGCACCAGGACGGCCACAGCCATCTCGTGGCGAGCGCCATCCCGAACTGCATCGCTTACGACCCCGCCTTCCAATACGAGCTCGCGGTCGTCGTGCAGGACGGCCTGCGCCGCATGGTCCAGGAGCAGGAGGACGTCTACTACTACCTGACGGTGATGAACGAGAACTACGCGCACCCGGACATGCCGCAGGAGGCGGAGGCAGGGATCCTCAAGGGGATGTACCGGTTCCGCGCGCGGCCGAAGGCACAGGTCCAGCTGCTCGGTTCGGGGACCATCTTCCGGGAGGTGATCGCGGCGGCGGAGCTTCTGGAAAAGGACTTCGGCGTGGCCGCCGATCTCTGGAGCGTCACCAGCTTCTCCGAGCTCCGGCGCGACGGGCTCGCCGCGGACCGCTGGAACGCGATGCACCCGCAGGAAAGCCCTCGCGTCAGCTACGTCGAGCAGTGCCTGAAAGGGCGCACCGGACCGATCATCGCCGCGACTGATTACATCAAGCTGCACGCCGACTCGATCCGCGCCTTCTTGCCCGCCCGCTACCGGGTGCTCGGCACCGACGGGTTCGGCCGCAGCGACACGCGGGCCAAGCTGCGCCACTTCTTCGAGGTGAACCGGTACTGGATCGCCGCGCATGCGCTGCGGGCGCTGGCCGAGGAGGGCTCCGTTCCCGCTGAGCGGGTGGCGGAAGCGCTGAAGAAGTACGGCCTCGATCCGGAGAAGCCGAATCCGGTGACGGTGTAGCCGTGGACGTCAAGGTTCCGGACATCGGCGATTTCAAGGACGTCCCCGTGATCGAAGTGCTGGTGAAACCGGGCGACCAGATCGCCGCGGAGGCGCCGCTGATCACGCTCGAGTCCGACAAGGCCAGCATGGAAGTACCCTCTCCCGCGGCGGGCGTGGTGCGCGAAGTCGCCGTGAAGGTCGGGGACAAGGTGTCGGAAGGCTCGCTGATCGCGCGCCTGGATGCGAAGGAGAAGGAGTCGCGTTCCGGGGCCAGACCAGAGGAACCGGCTGCGCCCGAGCAGCCCGTGGCCGCCTCGCGCGCCGGCAAAGCACCGGTCGAGCACGTCGAGCCGGAGAAGCCGGCTCGCGAGGCGCCGGCGAAGACGGATCGACGGCCGGCTCCGTCCGCCGATCGCGCCGAGCCAGAGAAGCCGTCCGTGGAGGAGCCGACGCCGCGAAAGGAGTACGGAGGGCCCACCGCGACCGTCCCGCCGCCGTGGGACGAACCGGCGCCGGCTCCAGCGATGATCGACGAAGAGGCGTTCCAGAAGGCGCATGCCGGACCCGGAGTGCGCAAGCTGGCGCGCGAGTTGGGAGTGGACCTCGGACGCGTCAGCGGGAGCGGTCCCAAGAGCCGCATCCTTGCGGCGGACGTCTACAAGTTCGTCAAGTCGGTGATGACGGGTGCCGCCGCGCCTGCCGCGGCCGTGGCTGCGGCGGGAGGTGGCCTGGCAGTAGCACCGCCGCCCAAGGTGGACTTCGCGAAGTTCGGCCCCATCGAGACGAAGCCGCTCACGCGCATCCAGAAGATCGCCGGTCCGGGACTGCACCGGAACTGGGTCACCATCCCCCACGTCACCAACCACGAGGACGCCGACATCACCGAGCTGGAGGCGTTCCGCCTCGCGCTCAACAAGGAGCAGGAGGTCAAGGTGACCCTGCTCGCCTTCCTGATGAAAGCGTCCGTGGCCGCCCTGCAGAAGTTCCCCAATTTCAATAGCTCGCTGGAAGGCGACCACCTGGTGCTCAAGAAGTACTGGAACATCGGCTTCGCCGCGGATACGCCACAGGGATTGGTGGTGCCCGTGGTGAAGGAAGCGGACAAGAAGGGAGTGCTGGTCATCGCCAAGGAGACCGGCGACCTGGCGGCGAAGGCGCGCGACGGAAAGCTCTCGCCCGCTGACATGCAGGGAGCGACCTTCACCATCTCCTCGCTCGGAGGCATCGGGGGCACGTACTTCACGCCGATCATCAACGCCCCTGAAGTCGCGATCCTCGGCGTGAGCCGCGCGCAGATGCGCCCGGTCTGGACGGGATCGGAGTTCAAGGCGCGGCTGATGCTGCCGCTCTCGCTCTCCTGGGACCATCGCGTGGTCGACGGCGCCGGCGCCGCGCGCTTCAACACCTTTCTCGCCGGGCTGCTCGGCGATGCCCGGAGGATGCTGCTCTGATGGAAGTCCGCGTTCCCGACATCGGTGATTTCAAGGACGTTCCCATCATCGCCGTGCTCGTCAAGGCGGGCGACCGGATCGAGAAGGAACAGCCGCTCGTCACCCTGGAATCGGACAAGGCGACGGTGGACGTTCCTTCTCCCGCCGCCGGAACCGTCGCCGAAATGCGCGTGAAGATCGGCGACAAGGTGTCCGAAGGCTCGGTGATCCTGACGCTCGAGGCAGCGGAATCGGCCGCCGCACCGCGTCCCGCCCAAGAGGAGAGACCGACCGCAGAGCCCGAAGCGCCTCGCCCGCCGGCTCCCCGCGACGAGCCGCGACGCCCCGAGGCTGCAGAAGCTCCGCGGCGTTCTGCCGAGGGCGCATTCGATTGTGACGTCCTCGTCCTCGGCTCCGGACCGGGCGGATACGCGGCCGCCTTCCGCGCGGCGGACCTGCGCAAGCGCGTCATCATGGTCGAGCGCTACAAGGCGCTCGGGGGCGTGTGCCTGAACGTCGGCTGCATTCCTTCCAAGGCGCTGCTGCACGTCGCCGCCCTGATGGACGAAGCGCGGGCTCTCGCGGCGCACGGCGTCTCCTTCGGTGAGGCGCGTATCGAGGTGGAGAAGCTGCGCGCGTGGAAGGACAAGGTGGTCGGACGGCTGAGCGGCGGCGTGTCGATGCTGGCGAAGACGCGCAACGTCGAGGTCGTCACCGGCGAAGGCAAGTTCACCGGCGCACACGAGCTCGCGGTGGGTGGCCGCAACATCCGCTTCGACAAGGCGATCATCGCCGCCGGGTCGCAACCGGCGAGACTGCCCTTCCTGCCCGACGATCCCCGCATCGTCGATTCCACCGGCGCGCTGGAGCTGAGGGCAGTGCCGCAGCGGATGCTGGTGATCGGCGGCGGGATCATCGGGATGGAGATGGCCAGCGTCTACTCCACGCTCGGATCGCGCATCGACGTGGTGGAGATGCTCGACGGCCTGATGACCGGCGCCGACCGCGACCTGGTGAAGGTCTGGGAGAAGAGGAACGCATCTCGGTTCGACCGGCTGATGCTGAAGACCAAAACCGTGGGCGCGGAGGCGGCGCGCGACGGAATCCACGTGCGCTTCGACAACGGCGACCCGGCGATCTACGACCTGGTGCTGGTCTCCGTCGGGCGCACGCCGAACGGCAAGAAGATCGGCGCCGAGGCGGCCGGCGTGAAAGTCGACGAGCGCGGCTACATCCCCACCGACAAGCAGATGCGCACGAACGTTCCGCACATCTTCGCCATCGGCGACATCGCCGGTCCGCCGATGCTCGCGCACAAAGCGACGCACGAGGGTCACGTCGCCGCGGAAGTCGCCGCCGGGCACAAGGCGTCGTTCGATGCCCGGCAGATTCCCAACGTCGCCTACACGGATCCCGAGATCGCCTGGGCAGGCTCGACCGAAGACGACCTGAAAAAGCGAGGCGAGGAATACGACAAGTCGATCTTTCCCTGGTCGGCGAGCGGGCGGGCGATCGCGAACGGTCGCGACGAGGGATTCGTCAAGCTACTCTACGACAAGGCGAACGGGCGCGTGATCGGTGGCGGGATCGTCGGCCTGAACGCCGGCGACCTGATCTCGGAGAT
>VBKQ01000012.1 GCA_005879505.1 Deltaproteobacteria bacterium | reverse complement strand
TTTCCCTCGGCGCCGTCCTCTGCGTGCTTCTGGTCGCGTTCCGCCGCGAGCTGGCGTGGAAGCGCCTCTCGGTGGACCTGGACGCTCCGCCGCCCCTCAACAAGCCTCTGTCGCTGCTCTGCGCCGGCGGTCTCGCCTTCGTCCTCGCCGGGTTCCTGCTCGGCTACAATCTCGCCTGGACGGCGATGACCGGCGCCGCGCTGCTGCTCGCCCTCTCCCGGCAGCCGCCCAAGGCGATGTTCGCGCAGGTCGATGGGTCCTTGCTGCTGTTCTTCGCGGGGCTATTCGTGGTCACGCACGGGGTCGCGCAGGCCGGGATCGCGGAGCGCATTCATGGCGCGCTCGCGCCTTTGCTCGGTTCTGACGCGCCGCAGCAGACGATCCGGTTCGGGCTCTTCACCGTCGCCGCCTGCCAGCTCGTCAGCAACGTGCCGTTCGTGCTGCTCGCGGCGCACTGGGTGCCGAAGCTCGCCGACCCTCATCTTGCCTGGCTGTCGCTCGCGCTCGTCTCAGCGCTCGCGGGAAACCTGACGCCGGTGGCTTCGGTCGCGAACCTGATCGTGCTGGAACTCGCTGGAGAGAAAGGGAAAATTTCCTTCCTGCGCTTCCTCGGGCTGGGGGTGCTCTGCACGTTCCTGCCCTTGGCGCTAGGAGTCGCTTGCCTGCTCCTGCAAAGGGGTTACTTCTAAGGTGAAATACTCCCCTCCCGATGGCCGTAGAAGATCCAGTGGACACGGCAATCTCGCTGCCCTTCCCTTTGGCGCCCGTAACCGAGCTGGTCCGCCCTGCTTGTCCAGCCGACGAGGCGGAGTGGGCGCGCGCGGCCGCGGGCGGCGACAAGGCCGCATTCGCGCGGCTCGTGGAAAAGCACAAGCAGTCCGTGCACGGGCTCTGTTTCCGGATGCTCGGGGCGGGTGAGGAAGCGCGCGACGCGGCGCAGGAGGCCTTCGTCCGGGCTTACGTCGGGATCGGCGATTTCGATGCTCGCCAGCCTTTCGCTGCCTGGGTGCTGCGCATCGCCCGCAACCACTGCATCGATCTGCTCCGCAGACGGCGCCCTACGCTGGCGCTCGCCGCCGAAGGCAGAAGCGACGACCCTGCCGAGACCGGCGTCGCACCGGAGCTTCAGGACCACTTTGCCGTCTCCGGCGAGCAGCGCGTCCAGGAGGAAGAGGCGCAGCGCGATCTCGACCGCGCGGTCGCAGCCCTGCCCCCGCGCTACCGCGAAGTGATTGCCCTCTTCCACATCCAACATCGCAGCTACGCCGAGATCTCCCAGGCGCTGGGGGTGCCGATGGGCACCGTGATGACGTGGCTGCACCGCGCGCGCAAGGAGCTCATGGCGAAGCTCGCGGAGCACCTGTCATGAGCCATCTCACCGACACCCAGCTGCAGTCGCTCGCCGACGGCACCCTGCGCGGCCCCGAGGGGCTCGCCGCCCGCGACCACTGCGAAGCATGCCCTGGCTGCACCGCCGGGCTCGCCCTCTACTCGGCCCTGGTCGGACGCCTGTCCGCGCTGAAGGATCCGGAACCGCCCGCCGACTTCACCGCTACCGTGCTCGCCGCCGTCGAGGTCCGCGAGGCGCAGCTGGTCACCCGCCGCCACACGCTGCTTGCCGCCATCCCCGCGTTCGCGCTGGCGCTCTTCGCCATCATCGGATGGGCGCTGAATGCGCAGGTGAACCGGCTGATCGACGGCGTCTCCGTCGCTCGAACGGTCTGGGTGGCGGTCGGACCGGTGTTCGCTGCGATCCGCCTTCCGCTCGGGATCGGCGCCTTCCTCTTCCTGGCCGTGGTGCTGACCGCGCTCTCGCGAACGCTCAAGCCGGCCTACGCGCGCGTGACTCCGGGGTCCTGAGCCGATGAACGGCCTCCTCCTCAGCCTCCTGCTCGCCTACGGCGGGATGCTCCTCGAGCACTTCAGTTCGCACGGCGCGATGGGGAAGGTGATGGGCGGGCTCGCCGACCGGGTGATCACGCTGAAGGTCACCAGCGACGACGAGGGCGGCAGCGATTCCGAATCGGAGGGCGACGAGGCTTCCGACCTGGAGGTCCTGCCGCCGGTTCCCCCCGTACCACCGGTACCGCCGGTGCCTCCGGTTCCGCCCGTCAGGTTGAAGCGGCCCGATCCGCAGAGCGAGCTGCCTCATTTCACGGAAAGAGGCCGGAGCGTTCCCACCGCCGAGCTGCTGCACCGGATCGCACGCACCGCCGGCTGGACGATGACGCTGGTCGGATCGCCGAGGGAGCGCATCGACGTGGACATCAAGGACGCCGATCCGCGCGAGGCGCTGCGCCAGGTCCTCAAGCAGAGCGGCGCCATGGGCGTGCTCAAGAACGACAAGCTGGTGGTCGTGGCCACGCCGGACGCCGAGGGCGCCGCGGGGATGTTGATCGAGAAGACGTCATCCCGACGCGGCGGTGGCGCCAAGCTGTCGCAAGGGTCGCACCGGCACGGCAACCGCGACATGGTCCGCGTGTTCCAGGGCGACATCACCGTGCAGCAAGGCCAGATCGTCCAGGGAGACGTGGTCTGCGTGGGCGGATCCATCGAGCTCGAGGCCGGCAGCGTCGTCCAGGGGGACGCCGTCGCGGTGGGTGGCAGCATCACCGTGAGCCAGGGCGCGCTGGTGATGGGGCAGGCAGTGGCCGTCCTCGGCTCGGTCGAGGTGGAGCGCGGCGGTCAGGTGATCGGCGAGCACGTGCAGGTGGGGATCGGGAAGCTGTTTCCCGGCTCGCGGCATCGCGGACGGCTGCTGGGCCTCGGACCCTTCGGACTCTTTCCCACCGTCGCCCTCTTCGCGCTGATATTCCTCATCGGGCTGGTCGTCCTGAGGATGTGGCCGGAGCGCGTCCGCAACGTGGGATTCGCCATGTTCGAGAACCCGGTGCGCAGCTTCACCGTGGGATTCCTCTGCTGGCTGCTGCTCCTTCCCCTGGTCGTGCTGCTGGCGATCAGCATCGTGGGGATCCCGCTGATTCCGTTGCTTCCGGTGATCATCTTCCTCAGCATCGTGATGGGACTGTCGTCCTTCGCCCTCCGCATCGGCGAAGCGCTCCCGGCTGGCCCGGGGCAGCGGTTCGTGCCTCCCGCCGCGCTCGGCATGGGAATGGTGGTGCTGCTGCTGCTGGCGTTCGTCCCTTGGCTGGGGATCTCGATCCTCGCCCTGCTGCAGTTCTTTGCCCTGGGGGCCTCGGTCAGCTCCCGTTTTGGCCGCGCCCTCCCGCCGCATAGCGCATGAGAAGCAAGGCGTTTGCTCTGAGGCCGTAGAACGCGGACACTGCCATCGGATGCGCTCGCCAGTCTGTGGATTGATCGTGCTCGCGCTGGTGGCCTGCCGCGAGAAAGTGGTGGCCCCTGCCGCGCCGGCGGCTGCTCCCGCGCCCGCGCCGCAGGTGTCGGTGCTGCGGAGCGACCCTGCCTGCGTCGCGTCGTTCGACGCGCCCGGCGCTCGCGAGAGGATCCGCGCCCCGGCCGGGGAGCTGAAGATCGGCGCGCTCGCCGGGCTCAAGGATGGCGACGAGGAAAACGTCGCCTGGATCCGCCGGCTGGTGGCCGAGCTCAAGCGGCGTGGCGCCGGCGTGCTCGTCGCCGACGGGGATGTCGGCGACATCCCCGATGAGCAGGAGACGCTGCTCGGCCTGCTGGCGGAGAGCGGGCTACCGGTGCTCGTGGTTGCCGGGAATCGGGAGGTCCGCTCCGAGCTCGACGCCGTCGAGGCCGAGCTGCGCAAGAAGGGCGCGCGCATCGTCGATCTCTCGCGTACCCGGATCGTCGACCTCGGGGACGTGACGGTCGTGGGACTGCCTGGCGCCTTCGAGCGCCGCCAGCTCCATGCGGACGGCGCCTGCGTCTACGCGCAGAAGGACATCGACGCCGTGTCGGCGGCGCTCGATCGGATTGGCCCACCCGCGCTGCTGGTCGCGGCCGTTCCGCCGCGTGGACACGACGGCCGCGCCCTGGACGTGAGCGAGGCGCAGAACCTGGGCGACCCGCGGCTCGTTCCGCTCCTGCGCAAGGCGCAGTTCGGGATCTTCGGCGAGGTCTGGGAATCGGGTGGCCGCGCGGTGGATGGCCGTGGCGCCCCGGTCCCTCCGAATACGGAATCCGCGCAGCTCTACCTCAATCCCGGCGCTGCCGACCGCACCCCGTGGCCCATGACCGACGGCACTACGGTGGCCGGGCAGGCGGCGCTGCTCACCATCCGCGGCCGAAACGCGACCTGGGAGCCGGTGCGGCCTCAGGAGGAGAAGCGATGAGCGGCAAGCTGGGGGACATCCTCATCTCGCAGGGCGTGATCGACTCGGAGAAGCTGATCGCGGCGCTCAGCGACCAGCGCGTCTTCGGCGGCAAGCTCGGGCGCACGCTGGTCGACCTCGGCTACGTCACGGAGGAGCAGCTGTTGAGAGCGCTTTCACGGCAGCTCGACCTCGATACCGTCGACCTGGACGACGCCGGCGTCGACGCCGCTGCGCTCCGCTGCCTGCCGGTGGATGCCTGCGAACGGTACGGGGTCTTTCCCCTCCAGGTCGATGAGCGGGAGCGCCTGCTGCGGGTTGCGACCGCGGAACCGGACCGCCACGCGCTGCAGGAGGTGGCGCGGATCTCGCACTACACCGTGGAGCCCGTGCTGGCGTCGATGAGCAGCATCGACCGGGCCATCCGGCGGCATTACTTCGGAGAGCGCGCCGGACGGCGATCCCGGCTCGGCGAGCCGCTGACCGCAATCCCGGGCGACATCCCCATCGGCGCGCCGCGCCCGCGATCGGTCCCCGATCGCTCGGCGGAGGCAGCCTTTCCGGACGCGGTGCTCGAACCGGACGGCTACCTGATCGGAACCATCGCCCCGGAGGGTGCAGCGCGGGACGCGGTGGAGGAGCTGAAGACGCTGATCATCCGGCTGGAGCGGACCGTGAATGCGCAGAGCCGGGCATTCCGCGCGCTCATCGACCTGCTGCAGGACAAGGGAGTGGTGCGCCGCGGCGAGCTCGGACAGCGCGCTTCGAGGAAGTAGCAGAGCGGGCTTCAGACGAAGCTCATCCCGTCGTGGCCTTCGCCCTGCCCCTGCAGGATCGCTTCGATGGCGCTGCGGCGCTTCTCGCTCAGCTCGCTGACCAGCGCGAGGATCTGCGGGTGCGTCACGACCAGCTCCTGGAACTTGTCGCGGGGGAGCCGCAACAGGATGGAGTTGCCCGGCGAGGTGATGGTCGCGCTTGCGGGCTCCCGGGTAAGCAGCGACATCTCGCCGAAGATGTCGCCTTCCTTCAGCAGCGCCACTTCGGTATCTTTCGCGGAGACCTGCACCGAGCCGTGCAGGACAACGTACAAGCCATCCGCGCTCTTCCCCTCGACGATCACCTTCTCTCCGGGAGCGGCCTGCCGCATGCGGAACTTCTCCACGATGCCCCGGCGCTCCGAGGGGTCGAAGTCCTTGAAGAGCGGCGAGATGGCCATCACGTTGTTGAGCAGCCGCTGGCGGTAGAAATTCCTCAGCGAGTTGATGACCGTCGGATACCGCGCTGCCAGCTCGCGCAGGAGCGTGTCGGTCACTTCGAGGATCTCGCTCTCCTCCTCGGCGACGACGTTCGCGGTCCGGGGCGCCCCGGAAAGCAGGGCCATCTCGCCGAAGAACGCGCCCTCGCCGAGGTGCGCGAGGGTGATCTCCTTGCCGCCGGGGCTGGCCTTGTACACGCGCACCCGGCCTTCGACGATGATGAAGAAGCTGCGCCCGGGATCGCCCTCCCGGATGATGAGCTGACCGGGAAGGTGCCGGTGGTAGCCGAGGCGGTTGACCAACGCGACGAAGGCGTCCTGCGGAAGGTCGTCGAACAGCGGCACCTTCTTGGCGGCCACCTTCGGCGCGGGCACGGTCGTGGGGGGCACGATGTTGCCGAATGCGCGATCGAGATCGGCGTCCTCGGCGGCGACGCTGGGCGGCTCCGTAGGGCGGCCGCCGGCCAGCTCCTCGTCCGCGCTGATCGAGAGCAGCTCGATCTCCTCCTCCGCGCTGCTGGAGAGCAGATCTGCGATCGGTCCGCCTTGGCGTCCGAATTCCTCGCTCGGGATCACTTCTTCGTCATGAGGGGCTGCGGCGAGGTCCTCGGGCTCCGGCGTGAGGATCGCGTCGTCGGGGAGCGTCTGGGGCTGCTCGGGAGGAAGGTCCGGATCGAGCTCCGGATCGTCCATCAGGGGAAGAGGCGGAGCGAGCGCGCGACGCCTGGCGGCGCCTCGCGAGATGGGAGGCTCCTCTCCCCCGCGGCCAAGCTCCGCTTCGCCAATGCCCGAAACGTCCGGCGGCGGCCGGGCGGCCGGTGAGCGCGAGGCCGGCGGTTTGATCGATCTGCCGTCGTCGAGCTCGAGGGGCTCGTCTTCTGCGCCGGCGGGGAGCTCGATCTCCATCGAGGCGCCCGGGTCCGTCGAGGCGCCCAGCGGATCGTCGAGCTCGATCCCCATCGAGGCGCCCTGGTCCGTCGGGGCGCCCGGCAGACCGCCGAGCTCGATCGCTCCCGTCCTGCGATCGGCGGCGGCCGGCTCCCTCGTCGTCGGCGGAATCCTCGCCAGCGACACCTTCCCGAGGCGGCGTTTGTTCATGTCGCCGAGCTGCTTCTGCGCCTCGGCGTTGCGGGGATCGATCTCCAGGATGATCTTCACCGCGCCGATCGCTTTGATCAGCTGGCCTTCGTCGCTGAAGAACTTCGCCGCCTGCCGGTAGGCCTCGATCGCCATCTGCGGCTGGTCCATCTTTCGATAGGCGTCCCCCAGTTTCAGCCGATGGGTCATGTCCTTCGGTTCGGCCGCCGCCAGCTCCGCGAGGACCTCAGCGGCCTTCTCCCACCTCAACTTCTTGAGGTGCTCGGCGACCTCGTCCTTGAGCTTGCGGATGTCGACCTGGGGCTTTTTCGCCATCCGAGTCTTTTTAACCCTGACTGGCGGTACTGTCTCGATTGCTCCCCCTGTGCTTGGCCCGTCACCGGCGCTGCCGGCCGCGGCGGGTCCGCCCACTGGCCGGAGGGGGCCCATGGCCATGCCGCCGCGCGGGAAGCGCGATCTGCTGTCGCCGCTCGCCGGCCTCCGCCTTCTTCCCCGATTGTGCCCGGAGCATCTGCACTTCCGCGCGCGTCAGCTCCCGCAGCTGGCCGGGGCGCATCCCGGCGACGCCGATCCCACCGTAATCGGCCCGATGGAGCTTCTGGACCGGCGCCCCCACCGCCTCCATCAGCCGCTTGACCAGGTGCGGCCGGCCTTCGGCGACCACCACGCGCACCCAGGTATTCTTCGGGGTACGCGAATGCACCTCCGCCTCCAGCGCGCGGGCGCGGCCGTCCTCCAGACGCACCCCCGCCCGCAGCCGCTCGAGCTGTCCCGGAGCGGGCATGCCGTGCACCTTCGCCAGATAGGTCCGCCGCACCCCGAAGCGGGGGTGCATGATCGAGAACGCGAGAGCGCCGTCGTTGGTGACGATCAGGGCGCCCTCGACGTCGTAGTCCAACCTCCCGACCGGGTAGACGCGCTCCGGGATGTGCTCGAGATACGTCTTGATGGTCGGCCGGTCCTCCGGATCGCTCAGGGTGGTGACGCAGCCCGCCGGCTTGTAGAGAACGTAGTAGACCTTGTCCTGCGTCTCGCGGATGGTGCGGCCGTCCACCTGGATGAGATCCTGCTCGATGTCCGCTTTGCTGCCGAGCTCGCGGATCACCTTCCCGTTGACGCTGACGTGCCCGGTCTCGATCAACTCCTCCGCCTTGCGTCGCGAGGCGACGCCGGCGTGGGCGAGGATCTTCTGCAGCCGTTCGGCGCCCATCTACTCCGCCTTCGGCGGTTCGGGAGGTGCAGGAGGGGCAAGCACCGCGGCGGTGCTCTTCGCGGACTCGTCGGCGCGCTCCATGGCGCTCTCCAGCTGCTCGAGCGCGCTATCGCTCTCCGCGGCGGCCTGGACGATCCGTTCCTCGACAGCCGGGTCCTGCGCCAGCTCCGAAAGCCCGGCAGCGACCGGCGGTTCGGACTCGTCTTCGACGATCCGGCGCGATTCCTCGGAAAGCTCCTGGAACTCGCGCAGCGTCGGCAGCTGCGTCAGATCGCGCAAGCCGAACAGCTCGAGGAATTCCTTCGTCGTCCCGTAGATCAGGGGCCTGCCCGGCTCGTCCTTCTTGCCGAGGATCCGGATCAGCTTGCGCTCGAGCAACGCTTTCGTCACTGCTCCACAGTCCACGCCGCGCAGGTCTTCCATCTCGGGCCGGGTGATCGGCTGCCGGTAGGCGATGATGGCGAGCGCCTCGAGCGCGGCGCGCGTCAGGCGCAGCGGTTTCACTTGCAGCATCCGGCGCACGTAGGGGCCGGCCTGCGGCTCCGTGCGCAGCTGCCAACGGCCGCCCAGGTCGATCAGGGCGATGCCTCCGGTCCCGGCCGCATATCTCGTCTGCAGCCCGGCGAGGGCAGATTCGAGCAGCTCCCGGGGAAACTGCGTGATCTCCTCCAACGTGACCAGATCGAGCGGCTTCTCCGCCGCGAAGAAGAGGGCCTCGAGCACCGCCAGCGCGCGTTCCGGCGTCGCGAATCGCGCTGCTTCCTTGAGCTGCTGCAGCTCCGTCCCCGCGGGCTCCTGGGTTTCCTGCTCCTCTGCGGCCGTTCCCCGTTCGCCGCCCTCCGCCGCTTCCTCGTCCGCGGGCGATGGCGGATCGGAGATGGGCAGGTCCGGCTGCTTCTCACCCTCGATAGTCAAGCGAGGCTCCTTCGGCGGTGGAAGTGAACAGCGCGTCCGTGCGCCCGATGTAGATCTCCGCGTGTCTCTCCGGCTGGTGCACCTTGATCAGCTTCAACCTCGCCATCTCCAGGACCGCGAGGAAGGTGGGGACGATGCGGTGCCGATCGCGGTCGCTCAGGTCCGCGAACAGCGAAGTGAAGGTGATGCGGTCGTCGGCGCGCAAGCGGTCGGTGATCACCGAAATGCGGTCGCCGATCGAGAGCCTCTCGACGAAGACCTCGTGCGGGATCTCGATCTTGCGCTCTGCGAGCACGCGCGCCATCAGCTCGATCAACCGGTAGACGGTGAGGTCCGGCGGTTTGAAGTATGCGACCTCTCTCGCAGCCAGCGGCAGGTCCTCCTTGGCGCGACGGAGGAACACGTCGCGGCCGAGCTGCGGACGAGCTCCGATCCGCCGCGCGGCATCCTTGTACTTCTGGTACTCGAGCAGCCTGCGGACGAGCTCCTGCCTGGGATCCGGTCCTGTCTCACCTTCGGCCGCCTCGGTTGCCTCCTCGCGCGGCAGGAGCATGCGCGACTTGATGTGGGCCAGCGTGGCGGCCATCAAGAGGTATTCGCCGGCCAGATCGATGTTCAGCGCCTGCGCCGTGTTCATGTACTCGAGGTACCGGTCGGTGATGAAGCTGACGGGGATGTCGAAGATGTCGAGCTTGTGCTCCTGGATGAGCGAGAGCAGCAGATCGAGCGGCCCCTCGAAGACAGGCAGCGCGACGGCGAAGGCGCCATTCTCGGCCGGCTTCATCTCCACTAGGTCAGCTTCACCGCGTCGCGCACGGCGCCCATGGTCTGCTCGGCGACCACGGTCGCCTTGCGTGTACCGAGCTGCACGAGCTCTTCGACGCGCCCCGGGGTTCGATCGAGCTCCGCGCGAGCGGCGCGGTGCTGCTCGAGCGCGGGAATCAAGCTCTCCAGCAGCATCTTCTTGCAGTCGACGCAACCGATACCGGCGCTGCGGCACTCCCGATCGACCAGCTCGACGCGCTCGGGAGTGCTGTACGCGCGGTGCAGCCAGTAGATGGGGCACACCTCCGGATGTCCCGGATCGTGGCGCCGCTTGCGCGCCGGGTCGGTGACCGCGACCATGATCCGCTTGCGCGCGCTCTGCGGATCCTCGCCCAGCTCGACGGCGTTGCCGTAGCTCTTGCTCATCTTGCGCCCGTCCAGACCGAGGATCTTCGGTACGTCGGTCAGGTAGGGATGAGGCTCGACCAGGATCGGCTTGTGCGGCGCGCCGTAGTGGAAGTTGAACTTGCGCACCAGCTCGCGCGCCAGCTCGAGATGCGAGACCTGGTCCTGCCCGACGGGCACGGCATCCGCGCCGTAGAGGGCCACGTCGGCCGTCTGCAGCACCGGGTATCCGAGGAAGCCGTAGGTATTGAGGTCTTTCTCCTTGAGCTGTTCCTGCTGCTCCTTGTAGGTGGGCACCCGCTCGAGCCAGCCCAGGGGCGCCACCATGCCGAGGAGCAGGTACAGCTCGGCGTGCTGCTTCACGTGGCTCTGGATGAACAGCGTGCAGCGCTCCGGATCGAGGCCAGCCGCGATCCAGTCGGCGAACATCTCCCGCTGCGCTTCGGCGATGTTCGAGGTGTCCTTGTACTCACTGGTGAGCGCGTGCCAATCGGCGGAGAAGAAGAAGCACTCCGCCTTGCGGCTGATCTCGATCCAGTTCTTCACCGCTCCCTGGTAGTGGCCCAGATGAAGCCGACCCGTCGGGCGCATGCCGGAGACGACGCGGCGCGGCTGGCGCTGGGGGTGCTTCTGGGCGGCTTCGCTCATTCAGGGCGGCTCTTCCGGGCGGCTCCCGCCGCGCGTGCGGGGACTGTACCGGATCGGCCCGGATGGCGGCCACGAAAACCGTCAAGGGCCACGTCGCCGTGATCGAGCCGGCCGCCTTCCCTTACGCGCGCGGGTGCTTGGCGATGACCGCCTTGAGCCGCTCGCGATCCACGTGGGTATAGATCTGCGTGGTGGCGATGTCCGCGTGGCCCAGCATCGCCTGCACCGCGCGCAGGTCCGCGCCGCGCTCGAGCAGGTGGGTGGCGAAGCTGTGGCGAAGCGTATGCGGGTAGACCCGCTGCTGGATGCCGGCGGCGCGCGCATACCGGCCGAGCAGCTTCCAGAACCCCTGCCGCGACATGTGGCCGCCGCGTGGCGTGACGAAGAAGTCGGACGAGTGCCGCGTTCCCAGCAGCTTCTGGCGCGGGCCGATGAGATATGCGGCGAGAGCATCGCGGGCGCGCTCCCCGACGGGAACGATGCGCTCCTTGCCGCCCTTGCCACGCACCCGGACCACGCCCGTGTGCGGATCGATGGCGCTGATCGGCAGGGCGACCAGCTCGGAGACGCGCAGGCCGCTCGCATACAACAGCTCCATCATCGCCTTGTCGCGCGCCCCCGACGGGTTGCGGGCATCCGGCTGTGCCAGCAGCCGATCGACCTCGTCGACGGCGAGAAAGTGCGGCAGGGGGCGTGAGCCGCGCGTCGTTTCCACCCCTTCGGACGGATCACCGGGCGTCAGGCCCTCGGCATTGGCGAACTTGTGCAGCCCGCGCAGGGCGGCGAGATGGCGGGCTTGCGAAGCGCGCGACAGCCCGCGCAGCTGAAGCGCGGCCAGGTGCTGCAGGACGAGCGGCTCGTTCACCTCCGCCAGGCGCGCGATGCGGCGCGCCGTGAGCCACTCCAGGTATTCGCGCAAGTCGCGGGCGTAGGCCTCGAGGGTCGCGGCAAGGAGCCCGCGCTCGACGCGCAGGTGCGCGAGGTACCGATCCACCGCTTCGTCGAGCTCGCTCGGTACGCGCTGAACGGCCTCGGTCACGCGACAACTCCTTCCAGCCGGCCCTTGCCTTCGCGCAGCACCACGGGCGCCGGGCCGGTGAGATCGAGCACGGTGGAGGGCTCGTTCAAGGTCACGCCGCCGTCGAGGATCAGCTCGATTCCGTGGCCGAGATGTTCCTGGATGTCCGTGGCATCGATCAGCGGCTCCTCGCCGGGAAGCGCGGCGCTGGTGGTCGCAAGCGGCCTCCCCAGCGCCCTCGCCAGCGCCGTGGCGACCGGCGCGTCGGGCACGCGGACGCCGACTTGCCGCTGCCTCCTGAGCGCGGTGCGCGGCACCAGTCGGGTCGCGTCGAGCACGAACGTGTACGGGCCGGGAAGCAACCGGCGCATCAGGCGGAAGTTTTCGTTGGAGACGATGGCGTACTTGGCCACCTCGCCCAGATCGGCGCAGAGGAATGCGAAGGGCTTCTTGTCGTCGCGGCGCTTCAACAAGGCGAGACGCTCCATCGCCCGCTTCTGGAACACGTCGCAGCCGAGCGCGTAGTAGGTGTCCGTCGGGTACGAGACGATGCCGCCTTCCTGCAGCACCGAAGCGGCGCGCTGGATGTGCCGCGGCTGCGGGTGCCGCGGATCGATCGGTTGGATGGACGCGCGCCTTGACACACGTCCCATGTTGTGCTGGCGCGCGCATCATGGCTAAAATTCGGCGAAAAACAGTGATCCGCGAAGCACGAGGAGGCGGGTCCCCCAAGGGGAAGCCCGCCTCCGTCGGAGAACCCCCGGAAGCGCCTGTACCACCCAAAA
>VBKQ01000011.1 GCA_005879505.1 Deltaproteobacteria bacterium | reverse complement strand
ACTGGTGACCCTGGCGAAGGCTGCGCGCGTGCCTCAGGCGAAGGCGCCGGCGTTCGCGGCGATCACCGAGGGCGCCCGCATCCATCCCGCTCCCGCGAAGAAGCCGGTCGACGCCTGGGACGAGCTGCGGGCGGCTGCTGCAGCCAGCCCTGGCGATGCGCGCGCGCAGGAGGATCTTGCGGTGCTCCTGCAATGGCGCAGACCGACGGACGATGCCGAGCGGATGCCGCTGCGCGCGATGGAGCGCGTCACCGATCTCGTCCCGACCGAGCCCGAAGCGGCGCTTCGCCTGGCGCGCCTCGAGGATCGAGATGGGAACAAGCGCCGCGGGGCGCTGGAGACCGCGCTCGCTGCCCATCCGGAGAACGCGGCGCTGCTCGACGCGCTGGCGAACTACCGCCTCGATCGCGGTGAAGGCTGGGCGGCCCTCGAGCTGGCCCGCAAGGCGCGGTCTTCCGCGGCGCGGTGGGTCGATCCGATGCTGACCGAAGCGCGCGCTCTCGATGCGGTCGGACTCTCCGCGCGGGCTGCCTTGCTGCGAATCGATGCCGCGAAGGCGCGGCCCGACCTGTCGCGCGCCCGCCGTGCCGCGGCCTCCGCTTACCGGCGGCTCGGCCGCGACGACGAAGCGATGGCGGAGCTGAAACAGACCCTGGCGCTCCGATTCGACGAAGCAGAGGCGCGCGGCGACCTGACCTCGCTGGCGCTCGACCGCGGCGACCTCGACGGCGCTTTGAAGCTCCTCGGCGAGACGCTCGCCATCGAGCCGTCGACCCTGTACCCGCGGCTCCGCGCCGCCGGGCTGCTCTCGGAAAACGGGCGCGTCCACGCGGCGGAGGAGGCGTACGCGCAGGCACTCGCGCTCGCGCCGGACGATCCCGAGCCGCACGAGCAGCTCGGACGCCATCGGCTGCGGGCGAAGGATGATTCCGGCGCGCTCGCCGCGTTCACCCGCGCGCTCTCGCTGCGCCCGCAGAATCCGGCCCTGCGCGAGCTGGTCCGGTCCATCCGGCCCGAGGAGCGGTACGCAGCTCCATACCTGTACGACGCGAAGCACCTGGCGAAGCTCTCCCCGATCGCCGGCGAGGACGTCGAGGTGCTGGCGGACCTCGCGGTGGTGAAGGTGTTTGCGAACGGGCTTTCCTCGCGCACGCGGCAGCTGGTGCTGCGGGCGAACTCCGCACGCGGGGTCGATTCCGCGCGCGCCCAGAGCGTGCAGTATTCCCCCGACCAGCAGGTGGTGAAGGTCGAGCGCGCCCGCATCTTCAAGAAGGACGGCACCGTCCTCGAAAGCAAGTCGGAAGGGGAACGCAACCTCTCCGAGCCCTGGTACGGGCTGTACTACGACCTGCGCGCCCGCGTCGTCTCCTTCCCGCAGCTCGAGCCCGGAGACGTTCTCGAGCTGGTGACGCGCACCGACGATGCGGCGTCGAACTTCTTCGCCGACTATTTCGGCGACTTCGCCTACCTGCAAGGGACGCAGTCGCGGCGCGTGTCCGACTACGTGCTCCTCGGCCCGCCCGGGCGCACCTTCTACGCCAGCGCCACGCCGTTGAAGGGTCTCGTGCACAAGGAAGGCAAGTTGGGGGACGGCGGCACCTGGTGGCGGTGGACGGCGAAGGACGTCGCCAAGCTCGTGCCGGAGCCGGCGATGCCGGGCTACAGCGAGATGCTCGCTTACGTCCACGTCTCCACCTACCGGACCTGGGACGACGTCGGGCGGTTCTACTGGGGTCTGGTCAAGGACCAGCTCCGCGTGACCGACGACATCCGCGCCGCGGCGCAGGAAGCGGTGAAGGGAATCCCGGTGAGCGACGAGCTGGCGCGGATCCGCGCGGTCTACGACTTCGTGGTCTCGCGCACGCGTTACGTCGGACTGGAGTTCGGCATCAACTCGTTCAAGCCGTATCCGGTGGAGACGATCCTCGCCCGCCGCTTCGGCGACTGCAAGGACAAGGCGTCGCTCATGCATGCGATGCTGGAGTCGCTCGGCATCGACTCGCGGCTCGCGCTGCTGCGCATGCGGCGGCTGGGCGGAATCGACGCCAACCCCGCCTCCCTGGCCGTGTTCAACCACGCCATCCTCTACGTGCCCGCGCACGACCTCTTCCTCGACGGCACGGCCGAGTTCCACGGGTCCGGCGAGCTGCCCGGCGACGATCGCGGCGCGGAGGTGCTGGTGGTCGAGCCTGCAGGGGGGTCGAAGTTCTACCGCACGCCCGACGCGACCCCGTCCGACAATCTCGACGAGACCCGCATCTCGGCGAAGCTGCTGCCCGACGGGAGCGCGGCGATGCAGGTGACGGGAAGCGCCCGTGGCGCCTGGACCGCCGAGCTTCGCCGCATCTTCGAGTCCGCTGACGAGCGGCAAGCGCGCGCCCAGGAGCAACTGGCGCGGGCGGCCTTCCCCAACGTGAAGGTGACGGCGGTGGCCGTGTCCGATCCACACGACATCGAGAAGCCCTTCGAGACCCGGATCACCGCGACGGCGACCGGGTTCGCCAACCCGAAGGGTGCAGGGCTGCAGTTCGGGCCGTTCGGCCACCGGCAGAGTTTCGTCGAAGCCTATGCGCAGCTGTCGAAGCGGTCGCTTCCGCAGCGGCTGCCGCTCGCCCAGCGAACGGTGATCGAGTCGCAGATCGAGCTTCCACCGGGCTGGACCGCCACGATGCCAGAGGGAGCGCGCGAGGCGGGGCCACAGGGGGCGTATGAGATCGCGTACACGCGGGAAGCCGCGAAGATCGTCGCCCGCCTGACGCTGACCCTGAACGGCGGCGTGCTGCAGCCGCCGGACTACGCTGCGTTCCGCGCGTTCCTCGGCCGGCTCGACGATGCGCTGCAACGGCGCGTGGAGGCGACGCCGCTGGCGCAAACGGCGGCGCGTTGATGCGGCAGCGTGTGTTCGCGGCCCTGTTCCTGGCGGGCTGCACCCTCGGGAGCCGCCGCGACGCAGTCCCACGCTTCAACCCCGAGGACGCGGCGCGAAAGCTTCAACAGATTCAGGCGGCAGCGCAGAGCGACCCATCGCTGCTCGCCCGGGCCGGGTGGCTGCGCTACTTGATCGCCTCGGATCCGAAGGGGGCGGTGCCGAAGCTGGAGGCGGCGGCGCGCTCCGGAACGCCGGCCGATCGCGCGCTTGCGCTCGCGGGCCTGGGCGAGATCGCCGAAGATCGAACCGATTCCAGCGCCGCGGCGCGGCATTTCATCGCGGCGCTGCAGACGGCTCCGACGGACCCGATCGCGGAGCTTGCCGCGCTGCGCCTGCTCGATCTGGAAGGGGAATCGCCACAGATCGATGAGCTCATCGCCGGAGCGGCCGGCGCGCTACGGCCCCCGGTGGCGCCGCGGGCCGCGCGACTCGTGCGGGAGGCTGCGGCGCGGATCTCGACGCGGCGCGCGGCGGCGGCGCGAGACCCCACGATCGAGCTCGAGGCCTGGCGGTCCGTGGGAGCGGTCCAGCGCTGGCGGGTGGGCGGTCCGTTCGCCGCGCTGCGGCTCTTCGATCTGCGCCGGACGTTGCCGCTGGACGGGCGGGTTCCCTCGGCCGCCACCGTGAACGATCGGACGCTCGAGTTTCCGGATGGCGATGCCGGTCTCGACCTGGAACCGGCGGACGGCGACATCTTCTACGCGGTCAGCGAGGTCACGCTCGAGCGCGGCGGAGAGTATCTGCTCTGGGCGGAAGGGGCTGCGGCGCTGGAGGCCCGCCTCGACGGCGCGGTAGCGATCTCGCGCGTCCCGTATCCGATCGAGAGCCCGCGCGCACAGACTGCGGCGGTCCGCCTTCTTTCGGGACGGCACCACGTTCTCGTCCGCTGGAGCCGCGCGGAAGGGACCCGGTTCCGGCTCACGCTGGCTCGCGCGGACGGGGACGTCTCCGATCTGTCCAGCGCCGCTCCCAAGGACCTGTCCGGTGCGCGGGCCGCGGCGTTCTGCGAGCTGGGGCAACCCTGCGTTTCGCCGCCGGCGTGGAGGGATCGGGCCGACCTGCGTGCGGCGGCGTCCTCGATGCTGGAGAAGGACCCGGCGGATGCGCTGGCGGCCTGGCTGCTCGCGCGGGCGGCGACGGGCGACGATCGCGCGCTGTCGCGCGCCGCGGTGGACCGCTCGCTGCTCCTCTCCGCGAGCGGCGCACCCTCGCTCGCGCTGCGCGCCCAGCAGCTGCTGCACGACCCGGAAGTGCCGGATCGGATCGGCCGAGCGCGCGCGCTGGCCGATCTCGTCGAGGCGGCGCGCAAGGACCCGCTGCTCCTGCGCGCGCGGCTCACCGCGGCGGCGCTCGAGCGCGATTCGGAGCGGTTCGACGATGCACAGCAAGAGCTCGACCGGGCAGAGGCCGTGCTGCGGGAGGAGAAGGCGCCCCCGTCCCCGCGTTTGCTCGCCGCGCGCGCGCGGCTGCTCGATGCGCGCGGGAACTCGGCGGGTGCACGGGCGCGAGCCGAGGAAGCGCTGCGGGCGGCGCCCGGGCGTTGTGACACGCTGCAGCTGCTGCTGGATCTCTCCCGCCGCGGCGGGTCGCTCTCCGATCAGCGGGCCTATGCCGAGGGTCTGGTCGGGTGCCCCGACGGGGTCGCCAGCGCGGCCCAGGCGGCGCGCAGCCGCGGCGATCTGGCGCGCGCCGAGGAGCTGCTCAAGACCGCTGCCGCGCTCCGGCCCGCTCAGCCCTCGCGCCTCGAACAGCTCGCCGATTTGCAATCTGCGCGCAAGGAGACCCGCGCGGCGGTGGCCTAGCTTCGCGCCGCAGCCGCGCTGGTCCCGCGCAGTCCGGAGCCGCTGCGGCGCCTCGGCGGAGCGCTGGAGCTGCTCGGCGACTCGAAGGCCGCCGCTGACGCCCGCCGCGCAGCGCTCCGGCTGGCCCCAGGCGAACTGCAGCTGCGGCAGCAGATCGCGCTCGACGAGGGCGTGCGGCTTCTCGCTTGGAGCGACCGCGACGGAGCCACGCTGGCGAAGGGTTCGAAGGACGCGCCGCCCGGCGCCAGCGCGGTGCGGCTGCTCGACTCCGGCGCTGTGCAGATGTTCGCGGACGGCGGCGGAGTGGAGCGCGTCCACACGGTGGCGCGCGTGTTCGACAAGAAGGGGATCGCCAAGTTCGGCGAAGCACAGGTTCCCTCGGACGCGCAGGTCCTCCACCTGCGCACCCTCAAGGCGGACGGCCGCGTGCTCGAGCCCGAGTCGATTCCGGAGAAGGAGGGGATCAGCTTGCCGGGACTGGAGCCCGGCGACGCGGTGGAGATCGACTACCTGCGCGGAATCTCACCCCGCGGTCCTGACATGCCGGGGTACTCGCTCGGGGCATTCTATTTCCGCGACGACGAGACGCCGATGGGCGACTCGACCTATGAGGTGCGCGCGCCGGCGCCGCCCGAGATCGATGCGCACAACCTGAGGCTACCGCAGGACGCCGTCCAGCGCGACGGCGACTCCTTCCGGTTCCGACATTCCGCGCGCGACGTGAAGCCGCTACAGAGCGAACCGAACCAGGTGGCGGAGAGCGAGGTGATGCCCTGGGTGCAGCTCGGCACCGGCGCGGGGCAGAAGGACCTGATGCGGTCGCTGGCCGACTGGGCGCTGATGCGTGCCCGTCCGGGCAGCACGACCCTGGAGCTCGCGAGCCGCTCGCTGGGCACCAGCGTCGAGGACACCGCCCGGAAGATCCACGCCGCCGTGGCGGAGGCCGTGCGAGGCCGGTCGAACGGCGGCGACTTCCAGACCAGCGCCGCCCACGTGCTCGCGCACGGCCGGGGGAACCGGCTGGTGGCGATGAAAGCAGCGCTGGCGTCAGCGCAGATCCCTTCGCACGTCGTTTTCGCGCGCACGTTCACCGCTGACCCGGCGCCGCATCGCTTTCCGCGCGGTGATCTCTACGGGTACGCCGTGTTGCGCATCGATCTTCCTGGCGAGCCGGCCTGGGTGGATGTTTCCTACCGCCTGGCGCCCTTCAATCAGCTTCCCGCGTTCCTGCGGGGCCAGGACGCCTGGGTGGTCCCCGAACCGGGCGAGGAACCCGAATACATCCGCCTTCCGCAGACGTTTCCGGGGCAGCGCGACGGGCGAGTGCTGAAAATGGAGCTGTCGCTCAATCCCGAAGGCGTCGCGTCGGGGACCGGACGCGACGAGCATCATGGATTCGAGGCAGCGAGCCTCAAAGATTCCCTCGAGCGCCTCGACGGCGAGCAGCGCAAGCAGGCGGTGGAATCGACGCTCGGGCGCGGTCTGCGCGGGGTCGCGCTGGAATCGCTCGCGACGGAGCACGAGAACGACGTCGGAGGCCCGGCGACGCTGGTGTACGGTTTTCGCGTGCAGCTCGCCCGGCGCGACGGGGCGCAGCTCTTCGTGCCGAGCTCGCTGGTCCCTTCCCGCCTGGCGCGGCGCTGGCTGCAGACCGCGGAGCGGCAGGTGCCGCTGCTGGTCGACTCGCCGGAGATCTTCACAGAGCGGGTCTCGATCGTCCTGCCGCGGGGCCGGTTCCTGCGGAGCGCGCCCAAGCCGGTCTCGATCGCCACTCCGTTCGGCGCTTATACATTCCGCGCGCGCGAGGAGTCGGGGAAGTTGCTGATCGAGGAGTCGCTCTCGATGCCGCAGCAGCGGGTTCCGCCGGACCGATACGCTGCGTTCGCCGCCTTTGCGCGCGATGTGGACGAGGCGCAGTCGCAAGAGCTGCTGGTGGGGCCCTAGCCCTCAGAAGAATCGCACGGAGACTTCGCTGTGCAGGTCGAGGCCGCGGTCGTTGAGGCGAAGGCGTGCGCCATCGAACGATCCCAGGCCCTGGCCGCAGATCCGCGCGATCACTTCGGCGTACCGGTCGCGGACCGGCAAGTCCAGGTCGCGCTCGAGGGCAGCGAAATCGATGCCTTCGGCGAGACGCAGGCCGGTGAAGATTCGCTCCCGCAGGTGCTCCTCCGGCGAGACGCGCTCGGAAGAAGCGTCACCGATGCCGGTGCGCTCCACCCGCTCCATGTACCGCTCCGGCGAGCGGTCGTTGGCGAATCGCACGCCGCCGCGGCCCTCGCGCAAGAAGCCGCAGGCGCCGCAGCCCGCCGCCGCGTACTCCCCGCCGCGCCAATAGAGCGAGTTGTGGACCGCTTCCCGGCCCTCGCGTGCGTAATTGCTGATCTCGTAGCGCGCGTACCGGCCCTTGGCGAGCTCCGCGCGCACCGCATCGCCCATGTCCGAGACCGACTCGTCGTCCGGAAGCAAAAGCTCGCCGCGGCGCAGGGCCTTTGCCATCGGGACCTCTTCCGCCAGTCCGGTCAGCGTGAGCGCGTAGCAGGAGACGTGCTCGGGGCCGAGCGCGACTGCGGCGGCCGTATCGCTGGCGGCGAGGTCCTTCGTCTGCCGCTCCACGCCGTGGATCAGATCCAGCGAGACGTTGCCGAACCCCGCTGCGCGCGCGGTCTGGAATGCGCGCACCGCGTCGCCGCCGCTGTGCTTGCGGCCGAGGGCGACGAGCTGCGCCGGCGCGAACGACTGCACGCCGATCGAGAGCCGGTTGATGCCCAGCGAGCGGAATGCGGCGAACCGCGCCTCGTCGGTGGTGCCCGGATTTGCCTCGAGCGTGACCTCGGCGTCCGGCCGGACCGGCCAGAGCGAACGGATCCCGCGGAGCACGCGCCCGAGCTGGGGCGGATCCCAGAGCGAAGGCGTGCCCCCGCCGAAATAGATGGAGACGGCCTCGCGGCCCGGGAATTGCGCCGCCCGGGCGCCAAGCTCGCGTAGGACCGCCTCGGTATATCGCCGCTGCGGGATCACCGTCTCGGCGCGCGAGGCGAAGTCGCAGTACGGGCACTTCGACAGACAGTAGGGGAAATGGATGTAGACGCCGAACTGCATCAATCCTCGTGGAACTTCGCCCGCAGCGTCTCGCGCTGAGCGTCCGCCACCCAGGCCTGCAGCGGTGGCCAGGCCCAGATGGTATCGCAGTATGCCTTGGCGGGGCCCGAGACCGGAATCGAGTAGGTGCGCACCCGCGAGACCACCGGCGCATAGAACGCGTCAGCGATGCAGGGTTCCTTGCCGAACAGGAACGGGCCGCCGCTCTGTTTCAGGCAGTCCTCCCAGATGGCGACGATCCGGTCCACCTCCGTCTGGGTCTCCGGCCGCAGCGGCTTGTACGGATACTGCTGGAGAATCTTCATCGAGCAGTCGTTGCGCAGATTGGCGAAGCCAGAATGCATCTCGGACGCCAGCGACCGCGCGCGCGCCCGCTGGGCGGCGTCCTTCGGCCAGAGGCGCTTGTCCGGGAACTTCTCGTGGAGATACTCGGCGATGGCGAGGGAATCCCAGACGGTGATGTCGCCGTCGATCAGCGCCGGCACGCGTCCGCTCGGCGAATACTTGCGGATGTTCGCGGCCGTATCCGGCATGTCGAGCGGGACGACGATCTCCTCGAACGGCACGCCCGCGTGCTTGAGCACCAGCCAGGGGCGCAGTGACCACGATGAGTACTTCTTGTTGCCGACGACGATCTTCAGCATGGGACGCTCCTGATAACTACTGCGGCGGCCAGAGGCGAGCGAGGTTATCACGACGCGGCGCGTGGTAATCTGCGCTTCTCAGATGGCAGACAAGAACCTTATTGATGCAATCGCCCGCGGAATCGTCGTTTTCGACGGCGCCATGGGCACGACGCTGCAGCGGATGCAGCTTGCAGGCGACCTGACCGTCAAGGACTTCGACGGAAGGCAAGGCTGCAACGAGATCCTCTCGCTCACGCGGCCGGACGTGGTCGCCGGCGTGCACCGATCATACCTGGAAGTCGGCTGCGACGTGGTGGAGACGAATACGTTCGGCGGGAGCCGGCCCAAGCTGGACGAATTCGACGTCGGCGCGCGGTTGGTGGAGGTGAACGAGCAGGCGGCGCGGATCGCCCGCCAGGAAGCGGACCGGGCGCAGCGCGACGACGGACGGCCGCGCTATGTCGCCGGGTCGCTGGGGCCGAGCGGGTTTTTGCCCTCCTCCAGCGACCCTGACCTGGGGCGAGTCGGGCCCGCCGAGCTGGTGGAGATCTTCCGGGAGCAGGCGGTCCCGCTGCTTCGGGGCGGCGTCGACTGCTTCATCGCCGAGACGGCGCAGGACCTGCTCGAGCTGCGCTCGCAGATCTTCGGGGCGCGCAAGGCGATGGAAGAGGTGGGACGGCGCGTCCCGGTGATCGCCCAGATCACGCTCGATCCGTCGGGTCGCATGCTGCTCGGCACCGAGCCGCTCTCGGCGGCCGTGCTGATCTCTGCCTGCGGCGCCGACGTCATGGGACTGAACTGCTCCACCGGTCCGCGCGAGATGGTCGATCCGCTGCGCGCCCTGGCCGAGCATGCGCCACTGCCGCTTTCGTGCCAGCCGAATGCCGGAATTCCCGAGAACCGGGAAGGTGTCGCGGTCTACCCGCTGCAGCCGGGCGAGTTGGCCGAGTACCTGGCGCGGTTCGTGCGCGACTTCAGGCTCTCGGTGGTCGGCGGTTGCTGCGGAACGACCCCGGTGCACCTGAAGGAGGTGGTCGAAGCGATCCGCGGGACCGGAGCGGCCCACAAGCCTCCGCGGCGCGTCCCCATGCTCTCGAGCGGTTTGAAACCGGCTGCACTGCACCAGGAGCCGCGGCCGCTGATCATCGGCGAGCGCGTCAACTCGCAGGGCAGCAAGAAGATGAAGGAGCTGCTGCTCGCGAACGACATCACCGGGATCCTCGGAGTCGCCCGCGAGCAGGTGGAAGGTGGCGCGCACGCCCTGGACGTCTGCGTCGCGCTGACCGAGCGCGCCGACGAGCAGGAAACCATGACGCGCGTGGTGCGGGTGCTCTCGGGGCAGATCGAGGCGCCGCTCTGCATCGACTCGACGGAGCCGGAAGTGATCGCCGCCGCGCTGGAGTGGCTGCCGGGGATCGGCATCGTCAATTCGGTCCATCTCGAGCGCGGCTGGGAGAAGATCGACAAGATCTTTCCGCTGCTGAAGCAGTACGGCGCCTGCACGGTGGCGATGGCCATCGACGAGAAGGGCATGGCGCTGACCCGGGACCGCAAGCTGGAGGTGGCGCGCCGGATCTACGAGCGGGCGCTGAAGGACGGGCTGCAGCCCTGGCAGCTGCTCTTCGACGTGCTCACGTTCACGCTCGCCACCGGCGACGAGCAGTACAAGAACAGCGCGGTGGAGACCATCGAGGGTATCGGGCTGGTGAAGGAGAAGCTGCCCGGCGCGCTGACCGTGCTCGGCGTCTCCAACGTCAGCTTCGGGCTCTCCCGGCAGACGCGGCCGATCCTGAACTCGGTGTTCCTCACGCACTGCTTGAAGGCCGGGCTGGATGCCGCGATCATCAACCCGCGCGACGTCCTGCCCTGGAACGAGATTCCCGCCGACGCGCGCGCTCTCGCCGAGGACCTCGTGCTGGCGCGCCGGGACGATGCGCTCACCCGCCTGATCGCGCATTTCGAGGCGAAGGGGCCGGCGAAGGCGGCGGTCGAGGAAGAGCAGCACTTCGACACGCCGGAGGCGCGGCTGCACCACATGATCGTCGATCGCCAGCAGAAGGGATTGATCGAGGCGATCGACGAGTGCTTGAAGACGCGCTCGGCGGTGGGGGTGATCAACGACGTCCTGCTCGGCGCGATGAAGGAGGTGGGCGACCGGTTCGGCGCCGGTGAGCTGATCCTGCCGTTCGTGCTCCAGAGCGCAGAGGTGATGAAGAAGGCGGTCGCCTACCTCGAGCAGTTCATGGAGAAGAACGACTCGTACTCGCGCGGATCCGTCGTTCTCGCCACGGTGTTCGGGGACGTCCACGACATC
>VBKQ01000267.1 GCA_005879505.1 Deltaproteobacteria bacterium | reverse complement strand
GCTGAACCAGCTCTTCTGGTAGTCCGACTTGATCCGCTCGACGTCGTCCTGCCCCAGGTGCAGGTAGTCCTGGAGCTTCTCGATCACCTCGTCGCGCTCCTTGCCCTTGCAGAACGCGGGGGTGAGGAAGACGTCGAACGAGGGGCGGTTGTCGACCAGGGTGCGCCCCTTGCTGTCCTTGATCACCCCGCGGTCCGCGGGAACGAACAGCGACTTGCGGAAGTTCGCGATCGACTGCACGACGTACACGTCGCCGCGGAGGATCTGGAGCTGGTAGAGCCGCACCACCAGCACCAGCATCGTGCACACCACGATCAGCGCGCCCAGCGCCGCGCGCGGACGGATCTCGCGGATGTCGTCGGCATCCCGCCGGACGAGCATCATCGGAGGCCTCCCGGCGCTTCTTCGCCATGCTGGAAGCTCGCGTCCACGCGGCGAAGCGCGGCGAAGACGAACGGCGCGGCGATGGCGGTGCCGAACGCCGACCACATCATCGGCGCCAGCTCGAAGTGCAGGCCGGCCCCGGTGAAGAACCCGAAGACCAGCGTGGCGAGAAGGGAATGTCCCAAGCTCGCGCCGAACGCGACGGCCGCGGACTGGATGCCGCCCTCGGTGCGCAGCGCCGCCCCGGCGGTCCGCACCACCACGAAGGTGAGGACAGCGAGGAAGGTGTAGAGAAATGCAGGCGTCGCCGAGGTCAGATCCGAGAGATAACCTGCCGCGGCGGAGAGCGCAGCACCGTGCATCACGTCGTCCCGGAGCGCCAGGTACAGCACGACGATCAGGAGCAGATCCGGCCGCGCCGCGCGCAAGTGCAAGACGTGCGGGATCACCGACTCGAGGATGGTCAGCGCGATGGCCAGCAGCAGGACCAGCGTGGTTCGCAGTGTCACGGTACGCTCCCCGGAGCCGGCCCTCCCGCCGCGACGCGCGAGGCGCCCTCGATCACCACCGCCACCTCATCGAGGCGCGAGAAGTCCACGGCGGGGATCACTTCACCGTCGAGGAAGAGCCCGTGAGGCTTCCTCACCACGTTGACCACCCGGCCGATGCGGAGCCCGTGGGGAAAGAACCCCGGGCCGCCCGCGGTGACCAGGACGTCTTCCTCCTGCAGGTCGTCGGTGCGCAGCGCGTACGTCAGCTTGCACCGGGCGATGTCGCCCGTGCCCTTCACCGTGCTGCGGCTGCGCGTCCGCTGCGATACCGCCGGTACCGCGCTCAGCGGGCTCACGATGAGCTGGACGTCGGCGTAGCTGCCGGTGAGCTGCGAGACGATGCCGACCACTCCCTCCGGCGCGATCACCGGCGCCCCTTTCACCACCCCGTCATCCGAGCCGCGCTCGATCCGCAGCGTGTGCGAATGCGGCGAAGCGCCCACTGCGACCACCCGGGCGAGCATCAGGCGTGCGGGCGCCTGCTTGTCCACGAAGTCGAGCAAGTGCCGCAGCCGGTCGTTCTCGAGCCTCAGCTCGGCCGCCTGCTGCTCGAGCTGGCGGGCTTTGAGGTTTTCACGGCGCAGCTGGACGTTGTCCTCGCGCACGTTGCGCAGCGCGACATAGCCGTACCAGGCGTCGATGACCGCGAATGCGCTGAGGCTGATGACCTTCTCTACCGGGGCGATGGCGAAGATCACGGCCCGGTCGAGCGCATTCAGGTCGCGCCCCTTCTTCGCCTTGACGAAGAAGACCGCGAACGGGACCGCCAGCAGGGCGATCACGAAGATCGGCTCGCGAAAGCGCTTGAAAATCGAGTGCACGCAGGCTCACAACCCGGCGGAGGCGCCGGTCTCTTCCCGGGCTTTTCCCCTTGCATCTGTCGCCCGGGTTCTCTAGGGTGTCAAGCTTTCCAAGCAGCCGTGCGGACGGCGATTTTTACGCCCGCCAGCAACCAGAAGACGGAGTGGTTGTCCGATGCTCGACGTAATGCGGTCGAATGCCAAGTCGTCCCTGATCGCGCTCATCTTCGGCGCCATCATCCTCACCTTCATCTTCTCCTTCGGCCGCGGGTCGTCCGGCTTCCGCACCCGCACGCCGGAGACCTGGGCTGCGCGGGTGAACGGCGAGCTGGTGACGGCCAGCGATTTCGCGCAGGCATACTCCAGCCGGTTCCGGCAGATGTCGGCGATGCGGGGCGGCAAGTACACGACCGACAACGCCCGGCAGGACAATCTCAAGGCCGAGACGCTGAAGAGCCTGGTCGATCAGGAGCTGATCGCGCAGCAGGCGGACGACCTCGGCATCCGCGTGAGCGACGCCGAAGTGGCCGACACCATCGCCCGCAGCCCGCAGTTCCAGCAGGACGGCAAGTTCGACTTCGACTACTACAAGCGCCTGGTCGAGAACGGCTATGGAATGAGCATCAAGCGCTTCGAGGAGGCCTACCGCCGCGACCTGTTGCGCGGCAAGGTCGTCCAGGCCGCGATCGCCGGCGCGAACGTCTCCGATGACGAGGTGAAGGCGGCGTATACCGCCGAGCACGAGGGCGCCGCGATCGCCTGGGTGCGCTTCAATCCTTTCATGTTCCGCGACAAGGTGAGCGCGAGCGATGCGGAGGTGGAGGAGTTCGCGAAATCGCACGGCGACGAGATCGCGAAGAGATACGAGGGGGAGAAAGCGACCCGCTGGACGCAGCCCGCCGCGATGAAGGTCCGCGCGATCACCATCCCCGTGCCGCCGAACGCGAGCGGCGATCAGGAGAAAGCGGCGCGCGAGAAGATCGATCGGGCGGCTGCGGAGGTGAAGGGCGGAAAGAACTTCGCCGAGGTGGCGAAGGCGCGCAGCGAGGACCAGTCGACCAAAGCGACCGGCGGCGACCTCGGGTTCCTCGCCCGCGGGCAGTCGCCGTACGGAAAGACGCTGGAGGATCAAGCGATCCGGCTGAAACCAGGCCAGGTCAGCGACGTGTTCAAGGACCGATCCGGCTTCCACATCCTCCAGGCGGAAGAAGAGCGGCCCGCGCGGCTGCAACCGCTCGACGAGGTGCGCAAGCAGATCGCGGCCGACCTGGTGAAGTCGCAGAAGGCGAAGGAGGTGGCCAAGCAGAAGGCCGAGGAGGCGCTCGCGCAGCTGCGCGCCGGCAAGGACTTGAAGGACCTCTATCCGGTGAAGAAGACGGAGCCGGGCCAGTTCGACTTCAGCGCATTCGCCGCGCCGCAGACCACGGAAACGGAGACCTTCCATCCGATGGGCGGCTACATCCCCGGCATCGGGCAGGCGCCGAAGCTCTCTGCGGCCGTGTTCGCGCTCACCCGGCCGCGCGCGATTCCGGAGGCGCCCGTGGAGGAAGGCGACACCTGGTACGTCTTCCGGCTGAAGTCGCGGGAGCGGGCGGATCCGGCGAAGCTCGACGCGAACGAAAGCAAGACCGTGCGCGACCGCCTGATCGGGCAGAAGCAGGGCGAGCTGTACGCGAAGTGGGTAGAGGGGCTGCGGAAGCGGGCGAAGATCGTCGAGAACGAGCACATGCTTTCGTATGAAGTCGGACCCGCGCACGAGGCGTACTCGCCGGACGATTTCTAGCGCTTCAGATCAAACTCCGGGCAAGCACTGCGGGCGTCAACGGCCTTCCGCCAGCGCCTGGAGCAGGCCGTCGAGCGAATCGGCCAGGGCTTCGAATTCGTGCGCACCGGCGGCGATCAGGGGGATCCGGCCGTAGCGCCGCTCTCGAAGCCGCGCCAGGTAGCCGTATGCCTCCGCGCCTCCGTCGGTGCCGAAGAGCAGCAACCCAGG
>VBKQ01000266.1 GCA_005879505.1 Deltaproteobacteria bacterium | reverse complement strand
CCGGCCGGGCTGGCTGCTAATTCTCGCTCCGTGGCCGTCGCAGCATCGACCGAAGCCCGGACCGACCTGCGCTCCCTCTCGGTCCTGTCCGAGATTGGAAAGAGCCTGGCGAGCGTGCCGGAATTGCGCGGTTCGCTCGAGCGCGTGCTCGAGAAGCTGGAGGAGCACCGCGGCATCGTCCGCGGCGCGGTCTTCCTCCTCGACGATTCGACGTCCGACATCGGCGTCGAGGCGGCGGTGGGGATCCCCGCTGAAGGGCTGCGCGCCCGCTACAAGGTTGGCGAAGGCGTGGTCGGCAAGGTGGTGCAGAGCGGGCGCGCGATCGTGATCCCTGCGACCAGCCGCGAGCCGTTGGTGATGAACCGCGCGTTCCAGCGGCGTCGCTCCGGCTCTGCGGAATGGAGCCTGGTCTGCGTGCCCATCCTGCTCGAGCGCAAGCCGGCCGGCGCGCTGGCGGTGGACTTCCCCTTCAACGCGAACCGCGACTACCAGGCGGACCAGCAGTTCCTCGCCGTCACGGCGGCGATGATCGCCCAGTCGCTGCGCGCGCACCGCACGGTGGAGGCGGAGCGCAGCCGCCTTCTCGAGGAGAACAGCCACCTGCGGCAGGAGCTGGAGCAGCGCTACGATCTCTCGAACATCGTCGGCACCAGCGGTCCGATGCGGCAGGTCTACGAGCAGATCGCCCAGGTGGCGCAGACCAACACCACCGTGCTCATCCGCGGCGAGTCAGGCACCGGCAAGGAGCTGATCGCCCACGCCATCCATTACAACTCGCCGCGCGCCGCCAAGCCCTTCGTCAAGGTGAGCTGCGCGGCGTTGCCCGACACCTTGATCGAGGCCGAGCTGTTCGGATACGAGCGGGGGGCCTTCACCGGCGCCCAGCAGCGCAAGCAGGGCCGCTTCGAGCTGGCGGACGGCGGCACCATCTTCCTCGATGAGATCGGCGAGATCCCCCTCGCCAGCCAGGTGAAGCTCCTGCGCGTCCTTCAAGAAAGGGAGTTCGAGCGGCTCGGCGGCACCGAGACGGTCCGCGTCGACGTCCGGCTGGTAGTCGCTACCAACCGCGACCTCGAAGCCAGCATGGCCGAGCGGCAGTTCCGCGAGGACCTCTACTACCGACTGAACGTCTTCTCCATCTTCGTCCCGCCGCTGCGCGACCGCAAACCGGACATCATGCTGCTTGCGGACCACTTTCTCGCCAAGTACGCGCGCCAGCACCGGCGGCAGATCCGCCGCATCTCGACGCCGGCCATCGACATGCTGATGAGCTACCACTGGCCCGGCAACGTGCGCGAGCTGGAGAACATCCTCGAGCGCGGGGTGCTCACTTGCGACGGCCAGGTGATCCACGGGCACCACCTTCCGCCCACGCTGCAGACGGCCGAGGCCTCCGGGACGATGGTGCACACGTCGCTGTCGGACTCGGTCGAACAGTATGAGAAGGACCTGATCGTCGACGCGCTGAAGAGCGCCCGTGGCAACCGCGCCAAGGCAGCGCGGCTGCTCAGCACGACGGAGCGGATCATCGGCTACAAAGTGCGCAAGTACGGGATCGACCCGGGCCGGTTCCGCGGGGCGCAGGTGGTCACTTCGCCTCCGCCGCGCTGGCGATCGGTCGGCCGCTAGACGCATCGTCACGCCGGAACGGCTCGTTGCCACGCGGCGAGCAGGTGCGAGGCGATCTGGTCCACCCCGACGTTCTTCGTCACCTGCGCAAACACCGCAGGGCCGTCGCCGCGCATCCTTCTCGCGTCGCGTTCCATGACCGAGAGGTCCGCCCCCACATGCGGCGCCAGGTCGGTCTTGTTGATCACCAGCAAGTCCGACTGCGTGATCCCCGGCCCACCTTTGCGCGGCACCTTGTCGCCTCCCGCCACGTCGATCACGTAGATGGTGTAGTCCGCCAGCTCGCGGCTGTACTGGGCGGCGAGGTTGTCGCC
The DNA here is from genome assembly GCA_005879505.1 of Deltaproteobacteria bacterium. GTDB lineage: Bacteria > Myxococcota > Myxococcia > Myxococcales > 40CM-4-68-19 > 40CM-4-68-19. Next base: position 1,930 of record VBKQ01000266.1, on the reverse strand, counting down.
CCCGCTCTCGACGAAGAGGAGATCCGGGTGGACCTCCTCCATCAGCTGCTCGAGCGCGAGCAGGTTGTGGCTGATGTCTTCCCGGATCGCCGCGTGGGGGCACCCGCCGGTCTCCACTGCCCGGATGCGCTCCCGCGGCAGCGCTTCGTTGCGCACCAGGAACTCGGCGTCCTCGCGGGTGAAGATGTCGTTGGTCACCACCCCGAGGCTGACGCGGTCGCGCAGGGCGCGGCAGAGCGCGAGCACCAGCGCCGTCTTTCCGCTCCCGACCGGACCGCCGACACCGACGGTAAAGGCCCGCGCCCGATAGTCGCGGCGGCGTGGCGCCGGGCGTTCATGGAAATGCCCCGGATGATCCGCGTGCTCGTGATCTCCTTCGTGTGCCATCGGTCGAGCCTCCTCAGGACTGGAACAGACGCGAGTAGAGCCGGTCGTGCGTGCCCTGCAGCAGATCGGCGAGCGGAGCGGGCTGCGCGAGCGCTTCGGACCGCAGCTCGCCGCACGCGGCATGGACCTCGTCGAGGACCGGCCCCAGCTGCGCCAGCATCGCCTGCGCTTCGTGCGTGCCGAGAAGACCGAGGCGGACGGAGGCCGAGAGCACGTTGCGTGCGGTGCTCCACAGGAGCACGCGCTGCGTCTCGCCGGCACCGAGCCCGAGCGAATGCCATACGGCGCCCCAGATGGGCGCGAGGTGCAGCTTCAGCCCCGAAGTGCGCGATCGCAGCGCTGCCACCCGGTCAGGGAACACGCGGGCCGCCGTCGACAGCAGGGCGCGGCCCTGGGTGCGGCTCGCCCGGTTCGCGACGTGGTTCACGACAAACGCCTCCGCGCGTGCATCGAGCAGCGGCAGCGAAGTCGGATCGTCGAAGACGCCCCGTACCAAAGGCAGCGCGCCCCAGCCCGCTTGCCAGACGGCGTCGCGGGTGAACCGGGCCACCGCGTCGGGGCCTTCGACTTCACCCGCCTGCGCGGCCGCTTCGAGACCGGCGGAATGGGCGAAGCCGCCGGTGGGAAACGCGGAGTCCGCGAGCTGCAGTACTGTCCACATTCGTGTCACCTCAACAGCAATAGCCGCTAAGCCGCCTTCGGCGGCCGCTAGAACAGCGAATACCTCTGCGCCAGCGGCAGCCGTGCCGCCGGCTCGCAGCGGAGGAGCTCCCCGTCCGCGCGTACCTCGTAGCTCTCCGGATCCACCTCCAGCTTGGGCAGCGCATCGTTCAGCTTCATGTCGCGTTTCCCCAGCTCCCGGCACCCGCGCACCGCGTGCAGACGCTTGCGCAGCCCGAGCGGCGCCACGGTCCCCTCCGCGTGCGCGCGCCGGGAAAGGAAGGCCAGGCTGATCGCCCCGGGCGCGCGTGCCCCGAACATCGGCCGCATCGAGAGCGGCTGCGGAGTGGGGATGGACGCGCCCGCGTCCCCCATCTGCGCCCAGGCGATGAATCCGCCCTTGATCACCAGCTCCGGCTTGATGCCGAAGAAGCCGGGTTTCCACAGCACCAGGTCCGCCAGCTTTCCCGTCTCCACCGACCCGACCGCGTCGGCGAAGCCATGCGAAATGGCCGGATTGATCGTGTACTTCGCCACGTACCGCTTGATGCGCAGGTTGTCGTTGTCTCCACGCTCACCCGGGAGCCGCCCCCGCTGCTCGCGCATCTTGTGCGCAGTCTGCCAGGTGCGCGTGATCACCTCGCCCACCCGGCCCATCGCCTGGCTGTCGCTCGACATCATGCTGATCGCGCCCAGGTCGTGCAGGATGTCCTCGGCGGCGATGGTCTCGCCCCGGATCCGGCTCTCCGCGAAGGCGACGTCCTCGACGATCTCGCGGTCCAGATGGTGGCAGACCATCAACATGTCGAGGTGCTCGTCGAGGGTGTTGACGGTGAAGGGCCGCGTCGGATTCGTCGATGACGGCAGCACCTCCGCGACTCCG
>VBKQ01000265.1 GCA_005879505.1 Deltaproteobacteria bacterium | reverse complement strand
GCAAGTGCCTGTGCCGGAGCACGGCCCATTCCAGCCGAGGAACGAGTTGCCCGCCGCGGGGGTCGCAGTGAACGAGACGGCGGTGCCGACCGGGAATGCCGTTGCGCAAGTACCCGGGCAGTCGATTCCCGCGGGCGTAGAGGTGACGCGCCCTGCTCCGCCGCCGGTGAGAGCCACGTCCAGACGCCAGGAGGACGCGGGCGGGCCCCCGTCCGGAGCAGCTCCCGGACCCGCGGCGCCACACGCCACTCCGTAGAGTCCAGCGACAGTGGACGCCAGTGCGACTCGCCAGGAAATGGCCATCCCCCCAGGCAACAATGGCCACTGGGGGAACGGTCGGGCACCTGCCGGCCGGCCGCCCGCCCCTTTCGTGTGAGCCGCCGAGTCCTGAAATGAACGTCCCGAACCGGTCCCCCGGGAGGTAGTGCGGTTACCAGCGAAGTCCGGCGCCCGCCGCAACGCTCCCGGATCGCGTGACATGGCCGCCGGAGTCCACGTCGCGCTGTCCCGCCAGCGTCAACCAGGCGCGGAACGCCTTGGTGAACCGGTACTGGAACCGGGTTCCGATCCCGGCCGTGCTGTCACCGGTGCCGGCGACGTATTCTCCGGCCTCGACCCATAGCCTGGCGGAAAAGTCTCCCATGCGGTGCTGCACTTCGGGCCGGATCCGGTACTGCAGCGGAGCGATCGGCAGACCGGGGCCGCGGCCCAGCGCAGCCAGCCCGAAGTAGCCGATCTTCGCCGGATCCTCGTCGTAGAGATATCCGTCTGCGAGCAGCGACACGTCGGTATCGCGGTACAGGGTGGCCGTCGCGCCTACCGAGAACCTTTCGTAATCGAGCGAGGTCGGCACGCCGTCGAGGACCCTCAAGATGCTCTGGCCGCAGTTGCGGATCCTCGGATGCGCGTTGCAGTACGCGACGGTCTGCTGGCGGAGCTGCTGCGCGGTGAGCGTCGAGCCCGCATCCGTGCGGACGCGCGAGATCCCCTGGTCGATGTCGTAATGGATGAAATCGAGCCCCGCGATGAACGACCACTCCAGATCCGACTTGCCCGGTGAGTCCCAGGAGACGCCGATCCCGCCGGCGATCTGCGAAGTCTGCGAGCGCACCTCGGCATCGCCGGTGAGCTCGTTGCCGTTGGCCTGTCGCAGGGTGACCGGCGTTCCGGCGAGCTGCGTACTCCGGGGTGACACGTCGACGGTTGCGCTGATCGTGACCTCATCCGTCGCCGACCAGTCCACGCCGGCGCTGAACAGCGTCACCGCGCTCCCGCTCTCGCCGAACTGGCCGCGGCTCGCCGCCGGAGTCTGCCCCTGCAGGGTGAGGCTTGCGCCGGCGTTCACCGACCAGTCATCGCCGATGTCGATGCTCGAGTTGAGCATGTCGGTGAAGACGGTCGCGCGCGGATTGGCCTCCGTCGCCTGCGTCGAGCTGACGATCACCTGATTGGTCACGCTGTCTGCGCGGGCGGATGCCGCGAGTGCGGCGACGATCAACGCGGGCTCTAGGCGCATCTACTCCCATTCGATGGTCGCCGGGGGCTTGCTGCTGACGTCGAGGACCACCCGGTTGATGCCGCGGACCTCGTTGGTGATGCGGCTGGAGATCCGCGCCACCAGGTCCCAGGGGAGACGCGCCCAGTCGGCGGTCATCCCGTCGAGGCTCTCGACGGCGCGCAGGACGCAGGCGGACTCGTACGTTCGCTCGTCGCCCATCACGCCGACGGACTTGACCGGCAGGAGCACCGCGAACGCCTGCCAGAGCTTCTCGCGCATTCCCGCGTTCGCGACTTCCTCCTGCACGATGGCGTCGGCCTTGCGGATGATCGCGAGGCGCTCCTCGGTGACCTCGCCCAGCACGCGGATGGCGAGCCCCGGCCCCGGAAACGGCTGCCGCGAAACGATCGCTTCCGGCAAGCCCAGCTCGCGCCCGAGCGCGCGGACTTCGTCCTTGAAGAGCTCGCGCAGCGGCTCGATCAGCTGCATCTTCATCCGCTCGGGCAGGCCGCCGACGTTGTGGTGGCTCTTGATGGTGGCGCTGGGGCCCTTGAAGGAGACGCTCTCGATCACGTCGGGGTAGAGCGTGCCCTGGGCGAGGAAGCGCGCCTCGCCGTGCTCGCGGCGGTCTTTCTCCACCTCGTTCTCGAAGACCGCGATGAACTCGCGCCCGATGATCTTGCGCTTCTGCTCGGGATCGGTGACGTCCCGCAGCGCCTCCAGGAACCGCTTGCGCGCGTCGACCACGCGCAGCGGGACGTGGAACCGATCCTTGAAGGTCTGACCGACCTGGGTCGCCTCGCCCTCGCGGAGCAGGCCGTTGTCGACGAAGATGCACTGGAGCTGCGGGCCGATCGCCTTGTGCAGCAGCAGCGCGACTACCGCGCTGTCCACGCCGCCGGAAAGCGCGCAGATCACGCGCTCCCTGCCGACCTTTTCGCGGATCTGCTTGATCGCTTCCTCCGCGAACGCGCCCATCTTGAAGTTGAAGGAGACGCCGCAGTCCTCGAGGAACGCCTCGTACAGCTCGCGCCCCCGCGGGGTATGCGCGACTTCGGGGTGGAACTGCAGGGCATGGAGCTTCCGCTTCGGGTCGCCGACGGCCGCATAGGGAGAGTTGTCCGTCTTCGCCAGCGTGCGGAAGCCCTTGGGCGGCGCGGAGACCTTGTCGCCGTGGGACATCCACACCTCCAGATGCTCGCCCGGCTTCATGTCGCGAAACGGGCCGACGGGCTCGATCACTTCCAGCCGCGCAGGTCCGTACTCGCGGTGCGCGCTGCGATCGATGGCCCCTCCCATCAGCTTGGCCATGAGCTGCAGCCCGTAACAGACGCCGAGGACCGGCACGCCCAGCTCGAAGATCTTCGCATCGACCATCGGCGCGCCGGCCTGCTCGACGCTGTAGGGGCTGCCGGAGAGGACGATGCCCTTGGCCCCGAAGGCGCGGATCTGCTCGAACGGCATCGTGCAGGGATGGAGCTCGCAATAGACGTGCAGCTCGCGGATCCTGCGGGCGATCAGCTGCGTGTACTGCGACCCGAAGTCGAGGATCAGGATCTTTTCTGCATGGATGTCGGCCACCCGGCCCTCCAGGAGGCGGCGCAGTGTAGTGGGAAGCCCGCAGGGGGAGCAACAAGTTACGGCGCGATCCGGACCGGCTCGTCGTAGAGGGCGCCCCCGCCGCCGAGGTCAGTGGCTCGGGCTCGGGAGAGAAGATTCGCGTTTCGGTTCTCGCGCAGATGGCCGCCCTTGGCGAGCAGTGCGACGTCGCGGCGCTGGCGCGGGTCGTGGCGGACCTGAATTGGCAGAGATCCGATCGCCGACTCCAGACGGGCAAGTCCGCCGTCCGGGATGCCCCGGGCAGCGTCGGGGTGTACGGTCACGAGGGCCGGGCCGGGAGGCTGGCCCTTCGACCACTGCGAGCTCTGCGACTTCTCCGTCGCCAGCGCCATCAGGTAGAGCGGGAACTCCGCAGAGACCTGGGAGCGGGCCGGAGCCGAAGTGATCAGGTTCACCCTGCCCGTCTTCGTCGAGAACTTCCGGTCCGCGAACAGCACCTTCGCCGAGAGCGCGCTGCGCTGGGGGCCGTCGGACTCGATCTGCGCGAGCGTGAAGCCGGCGTCCTTGTGCAGGATGCGCTCCTTCCAGTCGCGCGCGCTCCCGTCCAGTACGCCGTCCAGGCCGACGCGGGAAGACAGTTCCTGCAGGATCTGTAGATCGGACTTCACGCCGGAAGGCGGCGGGACCACCGGGCGTGCGGCTCCGACCCAGTGGTGACCGTAGGCGCCGACCAGATCGTCAGCCTCGAGCAACGTCGTGGTCGGGAGCACCAGCGTCGCCGCCCGCGTGCTGTCCGTGGGCCAGGAGTCGACCACGCAGACGAACTCGCGCGTGCGCAGCGCGCGGTCCACGGTTGCGGACTCGGGCAACATCGCGACCGGGTTGCCGGCGGTGATCCAGACTGCGCGGA
>VBKQ01000264.1 GCA_005879505.1 Deltaproteobacteria bacterium | reverse complement strand
ATGATGTCCACGGGCGCCGCAGCAGTGAACGGCACGCGCCCGGTGAGCATGTGGTAGAGCAGCACGCCGAGCGAATAGATGTCGCAGCGCTGGTCGGGGCCCTGGCTGCGGGCCTGCTCCGGCGCGATGTAGTGCGGCGACCCCATGAAGGTGCCCGCGTTGGTGATGTCCGCCTCGGGGGTCTCGCCGGAGAAGAACTTCACCAGGCCGAAGTCGAGCACCTTCACGAAGTCGTGATCGTCGCGCTCGAGCAGCAGCATGACGTTCGCGGGTTTCAGATCGCGATGGATGATGCCGAGCGAGTGCGCCTCGCGCAGCGATCGGCAGATCTGCTGCGCGATGTGGATCACCCGCTCCTGCGCGAGCGGCCCGTCCGACTGCATGACCTGGGAGAGGGTGCGGCCGTTCAGGAACTCCATCGCGATGAAGAAGATGCCGTCGTCCGTGCGCCCGTAATCGTAGAGCGTGATGGTGTTCGGGTGCGTCAGCTTGGCGGTGACGCTGGCCTCGAGGAAGAACCGCTTGTAGAAGTTGGGGTCGCGGTCGTGCCCGGGGCCGAGGACCTTGAGAGCCACGACGCGATCGAGCGGTGCTTGCAATGCCTTGTAAACGCGGCCCATTCCCCCATGGCCAATCACCTCGAGGACCCGGTATCGATCGTTGAGGACGCGGCCGAGAAGCGGGTCCGCGTCCGCTCCGACGGATGGGAGGTCAGGGGCGGGCTGCGGACCAGGCATGGAGTCTCACTCCAGTCGCGCGCGGAGCCCCCCGGTCCCGGGCGCAAATTGAAACGCTAGCGCGATGTTTCAGTACGGGTCAAACCATAGAAACCGTGCGCCAATGTGGGGAAATCAAGGTATTCCAAATCCTCGTGATACGGAGGGCGCCTGTCAATGCGTAAGAAGGTGGATGACAACGGCCGTTTCGGAAGCGGGGTTCACCCCGATGCAAGGTCTATCGGCCGGCGCCGCTGATCATCTTCAAGTCGGTGAAGACGGGCTGCTGCTCGCACCTGGGGTACAGCTCGGCGACGAACTGCTTGACGTGGTCGGTCTCGCGGTGCGCCTGTTCGGCGGCATCGTCGGCGAACCCCATCAGATGTACGTACGACACGCCGTCGGGCTCCCGGAACGACTCGTAACGAAGCGTGCCAGGCTCGTCGGCCACCTTGGCCACGAACGCGATGATCGCTCTCTCCGCCGCGGCGACTTCGGAGGCGCGGACGCGGAACCTCGCGATGCGGTACTTCATCGTGGCCTCCCTGGGATGCGCAGGATCTGGCGCGCCTGCGCCGGCGTCGCGACCTCACGGCCGGCGGCGCGTGCCAGCTCGGCGACCCTGGCGACCAGCTCGAAGCTGCCTTTCGCCAGGACCCCCTTGCTCAGGTAGACGTTGTCCTCGAGGCCGCAGCGGGCGTGACCGCCCATGCGCAGCGACAGCTCGGCCATCGGCAGCTGGTGCCGGCCGATTCCCGCTACATTGAATGTACAGCCCTGGGGAAGCTTCATCACCAGGAAGGTGAGGTTGTCCTCGCTCGCCTGGATTCCGCCGCGCACGCCCATGACGAAGTCGAAGTGCGCAGGCAGCTCGATCACGCCCTCCTCCGCCAGGCGCAGGCAGGCCTCGACGTGGCCCACGTCGTAGCACTCGAGCTCGTAGGCGATCCCCTTCGCCCGCATCCGGCGCGCGAACTCCCGCACCAGGGGGAAGGGATTGAGGAAGACGTCGTCGCCGAAATTGAGCGAGCCGGCGTTCAGCGTCGCCATCTCCGGCGGAGGCGTGCACTCGAGGGGTTGCGCCCGTTCGTCCGCGGTCATGCCGACCGCGCCGCCCGTGCTGGTCTGGACGATCACGTCGGTGCGGCCGCGGATGGCATCGAGGGCCTTCTGGAACAGGGCGCGATCCTGAGTGGGCGTCCCGTCGTCGCGGCGGACGTGAAGATGGATGACGGATGCCCCCGCGTCGCGGCAGCGCACCGCCTCTTGCGCGAGCTCGTCGGCGGTGATCGGCAGGTGCGGCGTCAGCTGGCGCGTGGTCTCCGCGCCGCAGATGGCGGCGGTGATGATGGCCGGCCTCATCTGCGCCTCTGCTTCGCCGCGGGCGTCACACAGGTGCCCACGGCGCGGCAGACGACGATCGGCGCATCGAGGAGGTCGGCGGCGGAGTCCGAGAGATCTGGACGCGGCGAGATGTACTTGCGCGCCTCGAATCGCATCTTCCGGCTGGTATTCCCCACCGAGACGAGCTCCGCTTCCACCTCGACGAAATCGCCGGCGTGCAACGGTGCGAGGAATTCGACGGATTCGTAGGCGCGGAAGAGGCCCTCATCGCCGTCGTGGCGGATGAGCAGCTCGGTGCCGACATCCCCGAACAGGCCGAGCACCCTGGCGCCGTCCACCAGACCACCGCCGTAATGCGCATCGTGCGCGGAGAGGCGGACCCGCAGCGTGGCCTTCATAGCGTCTCTCCCAGCTTCTCGCCGGTCGCGGGGACCGTGGCGTCCTGCGTACCATGAGCGGTCTTCTGCGGCGGCGGAGGCCTGCCTGATCTCTCCAGTAGACGATAATAAATGTAGTTCGCCACATCGCTCGGCTTCGTTCCCGGCCCGAATCCGGCGTCGAACCCGAGCTCCAGCGCGGTCTTGTGGTCGACCCGCGGACCGCCGAAGAGGAAGATGGTCTTTTCGAAGATGCCCTGCTGCTTCGCGGCGTCGATCAGCGCGCGGGCGTCCTCCTTGTGCACTTCGCGCTGCGTGACGACCTTGCTCACCAGGACCGCGTCGGCTGCCTCCTCCTTCGCACGCGCCACCAGCTTCTCCGGCTCGACCTGTGATCCGAGGTTGATCGCGCGGAACATCGGGTACCGCTCCAAGCCATAGTCGCCGGCGAACCCCTTCATGTTCATGATCGCGTCGATGCCGGTGGTGTGCGAGTCGGTGCCGATGCAGGCGCCGATGACGACGATGCGCCGGCCGAGGTCGCGGCGGATCGCCTCGTTCAGCTCGTCGAAGCCGTGCTTGCGGTGCACGACCTCCGGCACCTCGATGGCGTTGTAGTCGAGCTGCATGTGCGTGCGGCCGTAGACGACGAAGAAGCTGTAGCTCTCGCCGGCCTTCTCCATCGCCGAGACCAGCACGTGCGAGAGGCCGAGCTTCTTCGCCACGGTGGCCGCGGCCTCCTTGGCCTTCTCGCTGCAGGGCACCGGCAGGACGAAGGAGAGCTGGATGACGCCGTCGTCCTTTCGGTCCCCGTACGGACGGATGAGGTCCTTCTCCTTGTCCATGCTCATGCCGCGCCCTCGAGGATCTCGAGGAACGGGTTGAAGTACTCCGGACCCTTCTCCACCACTCCTTCGAGGCCCTTTCCGCCGTCCGGCCTTCGCGCCGTGTCGCCGAAGCGCGCCTTGCCGATGGCGGCCATCATCCCGTCCTTTGCGACCTCCTCCAGCAGCGCGAGCGCCTCGTCGAAGACTTCCCGCTGGCGTCGCGCGACGATCCCCTCGGGCTTGAAGCGGATCTCCTCGCCCAGGTGCCGAGCGGCCCGGTACACGTATGCCGCCGACTTGAGCGCGACGTAGCGGTCCATCAGGAAGGGATTGTGCATCGCCTCCGTCATCATGCCCAGCAGCTGGATCGCCTGCCCGCTGGTGATCGCGACCAGGTCCGACATCACGTCGTAGGCATGGCTGAAGAAGATGTCGCCTTCTTTGTGCTTGGTGGGCGGCATGTACTTGATGGGGCTCTTCGGGAACAGCTCGCGCACCATCATCGCCATGGCGAACTCGCGCAGGAGGGTATCCTCGCGCGCGGGATCGATCTCGAAGGAATGGCCGAATCCGATCAGCTCGTCCTTCATGCCTGCCAGGCGGGCGAAGCTCTCGTTGATCAGCTGCGAGGCGATCACGGTGTGGGCCGCTTCGTCGGCGTCGGCCGTGGTGATGTAGTTGTCCTCGCCGGTG
>VBKQ01000010.1 GCA_005879505.1 Deltaproteobacteria bacterium | reverse complement strand
CGCGGCCTGCGCGATCCTCGCCCTCCCGGCCGGCTGGACCGCGATGCGCGCGGTGAGCGAGCTGAAGGCGGTCCTCACGAACGCGCACCGGCGTCCCTGGGCATACGCGCGCTGGGAGCCCGCCTTCGAATGGCTGCGGCAACAGCACGCGCTCGTGTTCATCCGCTACCCCAGAGCTTGGGACGGCAACGTCGACCTGACCTACAACGAGCCCGACCTCGCGCACGCCGATCTGGTGCGCGCCATCGACAAGGGCGAGCGCAACGCCGAGCTCCTGCCCTACTTCTCCGACCGGCCCGCGTTCGTGCTCGACCCGCTCACGCTGCGCGCGGAGCAGATTCGCTGACGAAGCGCAGTTGGAACACCGCTCCCCGGGCATCGGCGCGGTTCCGCGCGGAGATGCTCCCGCCGAACCGCAGCATGGTCGCGTGACAGAGCGCGAGGCCGAGCCCGCTGCCCTTCCCGGGTGCCGCGGTGCTGAAGAAGGGCTCGAACAGCCTGGGCAGGACGGTGGAGGGGATGCCGCCGCCATCATCCTCCACCTCGACCACCACGCCGGCTCCTGCCGCGCAGGCGGAGATACGCACCCGGGATGCGCCGGCGCGGGCAGCGTTGGCCAGCAGATTGACGAAAACCTGAGCGAGATAATGCTCCTCGGCCTGCACCGCGGGCAGGCCTTGCGGCACGGCGTTCTCGAACGCTACCTGGGCGTGCTGCGGCGCGACCGAGGTCCGGGCGAAGTCCACCGCCCGCCGCAGGTCGAGGGACTGCAGCGGCGTCGGCGGACGCGCGAGATCGAGCAGGTCGCGGAGGATGCGGTCGATGCGCGACGCCTCCCGCTCGATGCGCTCCGCGTACCCGTCGACGTCCTTGCCTTGGGCGATCCGTTCGCGCATCAGCGCCGCATATCCGATCAGCGCCGAGACCGGATTCCCCACTTCGTGCGCGACGCCGGCGGCGAGCCGTCCGATGCCGGCCAGCTGCTCACTGCGTGCCAGGTCCTCGCGGGCTTCGCGCAGCTTCTGGTTGGCGGCCTCGAGCGCCTCGATCTGGGAGCGCGTGCGGCCGCGCTCTTCCCGCAGACGTTGGGCGAGCCGGTTCACCGCGGCTCCTACCCGGCCCACCGCGTCGCCGCCCTCGGGCAGCAGACCCGGTCCCTGCTGCTCCGCCCCGACGGCTTCCAGCGCGCCGTCGATCCGCTCCAGCCTGCGGCCGATGCCGCGTTCGAGCAGCCAGACCGCGATGAGGACGAGGAGCGCGACGAACAGCCCCAGCGTCGCGAGCAGGCGGCGGGAGAGCGTCCCGAGCTGCTCGCGCACAGGCCGCAGATCCTGCCCGAGCTGGATCGCCCCTCCGGGAACGTCTTCGCAGAGCACCAGCAGCTCGCCAACCCGCTCGCTGCGGGCCGTGCAAGGGCGATCGAACTTCCTCACTCCGGGAGCGTCGGGGCAGTTTCCGCCGGAGCATCGCTGCAGAACGTCGGTGAGACGCGCGCGCGCATCCGCGATCGCGCGGCCATAGATCCCGTCGCGCACCTGGAGCAGCAGCACGATCGAGAGCGGCGCCATCGGCACCAGCGCCGCGGCGAGCGCGATGGCAAAGAGCCGCAACCGCAGGCTGGCGCGTTCGCCGGTCACGAAAACAGGCGCAGCAGCACGGAGTTCCAGGCGGACACGAGGCGATCGCCGAAGAACAGGTACTCGAGGGCGCCGAGCGCCAGGAAGGGCCCGTAGGGAACCGCGTGCCTGGGCGGAACCCAGTCGTCGTCGCTGGAGGGTGCGGCCGCCTCGGCCGGGGACGGATCGGGATCGCGGCGGGTGGCGATGAGGATGGTTCCCACCGCCGCCCCCTGCACCGCGGACAAGAGCACCACCGGCAGCAGCGCCGGCCAGCCGAGCCACGCCCCGATCGCGGTGAGGAGCCAGACGTCGCCCCAGCCCATCGTCTCGCGCTTGAGGAGCCTTTCACCGAGAAGGGCGATGGCGGCAAATCCCGCGAACCCCGCGGCGGCCCCGATGGCTGCATCCGCCCAAGCGAGCCGCCGGTTCCAGATCGGCGAGAGCAGGCCGGCAGCGAGAAGCGGCCAGGTGATCTGGTGCGGCAGGAGCCAGCTGTCCAGATCGATGTAGGACAGCGCGAGCAGCGCCGCGACGAAGACGAAGTATCCGAGGGCCGCCCAGTTCGGCCCGGTATGCCGCAGCACCGCCACGGCCAGGATCCCCGCCAGCAGCTCCACCAGCGGATAGCGCGCGCTGATGGGCAGGCCGCAACTGCGGCAGCGGGCGCGAAGCAGGATCCAGGAAAGGAGCGGAATGTTGTCGTACCAGGCGATCGGGTTGCCGCAGCGGGGACAGCGGCTCCCCGGCGAGACGATGCTCTGCCGCTTGGGAACGCGCGCGATCACCACGTTGAGGAAGCTGCCCACCACGGCCCCGGTGGCGAAGACCCAGATGGTGACGAACACCGGCATGCCGCGAGCGAGATCCTGCATTTCAGCGCCCCGTTCCGGACACTACGACGTCGCCGCCTTGCCGCGGGCGCGGGAGATGAACAACTCCTCCAGCGACCGCCGATGCGGAGTCAGCGACACGATCGTCGCGCCAGAAGACACCGCGGCGGACAGCGCGGCGCGCGCTTGGCCCTCGTCGCGGAAGGTGAGCACGGTCGCGCGGTCGCGCTGCAGCACGCGCGTGCCGTCCTGCTGCAGGCGCGCCACCAGATCGGGCGGGACGTTCTCCACCACGAGCTCCACCGCGCGCGCTCCCGGCGCCACCAGATCCGCGAGCGCGCCGCAGTCCGTCAGCCTTCCCTCCACCAGGATGCCGACGCGGTCGCAGATCGCCTCGACGTCGGAGAGGATGTGCGTGGAAAAGAGGACGGTGCGGCCCTCGTCCCGGAGCTGGAGGATCAGATCGCGCACGTCCTTGCGCCCGATGGGGTCGAGGCCGCTCATCGGCTCGTCCAGGATCGCGATCCGCGGGTCGCCGACCAGCGCCTGCGCGAGAGCCAGCCGCTGCACCATGCCCTTGGAGAATTTCCGGATGGGCCGATCCGCGCGGCCCGCCAGACCGACGCGTTCGAGCATCTCCGCCGTCCGCTTGCGGGCATCCGCGCGCGACAGTCCACAGAGGCGGCCGGCGAACACCAGATACTCGTCTCCGCGCAAGAACTCGTAGAGCGCGGGGTTTTCCGGCAGGTACCCGAGCTGCCGCCGGGAGGCGACGGTTCCCACGCGCTGGCCTGCGATGAAGGCGTGGCCCGATGTCGGCTTCACGAATCCGAGCAGCATCTTCAACGCGGTGGTCTTGCCCGCGCCGTTCGGCCCGAGAAGGCCGAAGATCTCGCCCGCGCGCACTTCGAACGACAGATCCTCCACCGCACGCACCCGGCGGGCAAAGAAGCCGACCCGATAGGTCTTGCTCAGAGCCTCCGCGCGGACCTGCGCCTGCATCCCGCTCCTCTAGCTGCCCTGGCCAGCGCCGGCAACTTCTCGCGCGAATGGAGGACTGCCGGTAAGGTGGCCGCGATCGTGATCACGCGCGACCGACTCCTGCGCCTTGCGCCTGCCCTCCTCGGCCTCGCGCTGCTGGCGATCTTCTTCGCGCCAACGCTGGACCCGCGTGTGCAGCTCTACTACCGCGATACCGGACGGCTCTATTACCCGGTCAAGCTCTTCATCGCCGAGCAACTGCGGGCGGGCCGCCTGCCGTTCTGGGACCCGTGGACCGAATGCGGCGTGTCGCTGCTCGGCCAGGTCACGCCGGCGCTGCTTCATCCTGCGACGCTGCTGTACCTCGTCTTCCCCTTCGAGCTCGCCTTCAAGCTCAACCACATGCTGGGGCCGCTGCTCGCGGCGATCGGCACCTACCGGCTTGCGCGCCGGCTCGGCTCGAGCCCCTGGGCGTCGCTCGCGGCCGCGACGGCGTACGCAGGCTGCGGATACGTCGTCAGCGTGACCGGCTCGAATCTGCCCTATTCCATCGGTGCGGGCAGCGTGCCCATCGCCGCCGACGCGGTGGTCGGGATGGTGGAAGCGCCTTCCCTCAAGCGAATCGCCTGGGCGGGGGTGGCCCTGGCGTTGATCGCGTACGCGGGAGAGCCGCAGGCGATGCTCATCGCCGGCCTGCTCTCCGGCGCCTGGGCCCTCGGGCTCGCGTACCCGGATCCGCGTCGCGCCGCCCGCAACCTCGCGCTGGTCGCGAGCTGCGGAGCCCTCGCGCTGGCGTTCTCCGCGCCGGCCGTGTTTCCGGCCATCGTGGAGCTGCGGCGCAGCAGCCGCGGGGATCCGATCACCGAGAAGGAACGTGCCGTATTCGCGAATCACCCGCTGCGCCTGGCGGGCCTCCTCGTCCCGCGCGCGTTCGACGACGCTCCGGAGGCGTCCGGGGCGCAGCTTTCCACCGCCTCGCCGTACACCGAGTACTTCACGCAGGGCGATGCCGCCTTCGCCGACTCGATCGTGCTCGGCGCGCCCGCACTCCTGCTCGCCGCTGCCGGCGCGTTCGCGCGGCGAAAGGGCGCTCTTCTCTTCTCGGGCGCGGTATTGCTTGCGCTCGCATCGACCGGGTCCGCCCTCGGCATCGATCGGATCCTCTTCGCGCTCGTCCCGCTCGCTAGCATCTTCCGGTTCGCCGAGAAGCTGATCGCGCCGGCCTCGCTGCTCTTCGCCCTCGCCGCCGCGCTCGGTGCCGACCTGGCGCTGGGCGGCACCCGCCGCGCAGCGCTGCGGCTCTCGGCAGGGGCGCTGCTGGTCGGCGTCGGAGCAGCGGCGGCAGCGCTCTGGATCGGCCGGAGCGCGCCGGAGCTCGCGCAGACCTTGGCGGCGGCGCATGGGAAGACGCACGGCCTCGCGTTCGCGACTGCCTTCTGGCGGGAAGCGCGCGCGGGCCTCTTCGACTGCGCCGGGCTGGCCCTGGTGCTCGCGCTGCTCGCGCTCTGGCGCTGGTCGCGGCAGCAGCCGGCTACCCCGCTGGCGGCGGCATGTTGCGCCGCTTCGGTTTTTGCTTCCTGCGGCGGTCTACTTTACAGCGCTCCCCTCGCCGTGGTGCGGGGACCATTCGACCTGGCCGAGCGGCTGCAGGCCCGGGCCGGTCCGAGCCAGGACCGCTGGCGGATCTTCGTCAACAACAAGGACCCCCTGAGCCTCTCCGGATTGTCGGCGCGCGCCTCCGTCGCCGCGAGCACGTCGCAGGCGCTGCTCCCGCAATTCAACTCCGTCGCGCGTATCGAGGGCATGGCCCCATACTTCACCGCCAGCGATCCGGGATACGCGCGGGGAATCATCGCCAACCCGCCCACGTACTTCAATCTCTTCGGCGTTCGTTTCGTGATCGACATGCCCGGAGCATTCAGCGTCCGCACTGCGCGCGAGCGCAACTTTCACATGATCGGATTCGGGTATTGGGTCGGCGAGTACGCGCTGTACCCGCGGTCATTCGTCGTCGCACGCGCCACGCGCGTCGGCAGCATCGCGGAGGGCCTTGCACACGTCGCCGCGCCAGGATTCGACGTGAGGCGAGAAGCCGTGATCCGCGGCGATGGCCTTCCAGAGGTGGTGGAGGGAACGGCAGCGCCGGCCGGGTGGGAACGGATCGCGCCGGACCGGATGACGGTCCATGCGCGCGGTCCGGGGATGCTGGTGATCGGGGAGCACTTCGATCCCGGGTGGCGCGCGACGATCGACGGCCGACGCGCCCAGGTGGCCGAGGTGGATCTCGCGGCGCTCGGCGTTGTCTTGCCGCCCTCGGAAGTGAAGGTGGAGCTGCGGTTCGTACCCGCGGGCCTCTTGCCCGGCGCCGCGATCGCGCTCGCCGCCGGCGCGGCGCTGGCCGCGGCGTCCTGGGGTCGCCGCAAGTGGGTGCGGGTGGCCTGACAAATCGTGTCAGCGGCGGGACAGATCCTGTCGATGAGCGCACTGCGATCGAGCGGAAAACCTGGCGGAAGGAGGCGTTTTCTTTGTCTGGCCTGCCGTTTGCTCTAACGTCCGGCGTCGTTTACTTCCCATGGAGATTCCAATGAAGAAGCTCGTGCAGAAGGGCTTTACACTCATCGAGCTGATGATCGTCGTTGCGATCATCGGTATCCTCGCGGCGATCGCGATCCCGAACTTCATCAAGTTCCAGGCGCGGTCGAAGCAGAGCGAGGCGAAGGCGAACTTGAAGGCCATCTTCACCGCCCAGAAGGCGTTCTTCCAGGAGAAGGACCGCTTCTCCACGCTGACGGGTGAAGTGGGCTTCGAGCCGGAGCGCAACAACCGCTACGCGTACTTCCTCACCAACAGCGGCACCGTCGAGCCCCGCACGGGCGCGGGGCTGGTGCAGGCGACGACGTTCACCGGCGTGGCGGTGGACACGTTCAAGTACGGCACCCCTCTCG
This sequence comes from Deltaproteobacteria bacterium, assembly GCA_005879505.1. Taxonomy (GTDB): domain Bacteria; phylum Myxococcota; class Myxococcia; order Myxococcales; family 40CM-4-68-19; genus 40CM-4-68-19. Next base: position 6,303 of record VBKQ01000010.1, on the reverse strand, counting down.
ATCAGCCGTACAGCGCGACGGCCTGCAGCTCGGCCGCCGGCATTTCCGGCACGCCGGCCACCCGGTTCGACGCCTTGGCGCTCGGCAACATTGACGCCGACACCACCGTCGACCAGTGGAGCATCTCGAGCGACTCGCGCGTGTTCTCGGGGGGCGGCAACTGCACGGCCGACACGAACAACCCGTCGGGCGAGCCGGCCAACGACCAGAACGACGTGAACCTGTAACCGTAGTCCGGTAGTGAAGAACGCGGGGGTGGCCGGGAGGGGGCCACCCCCGCTTCTTTTTTTGGGCGCCGATTGGGCGCCTGTACTATCGACCCCGTGCCCCTCGCCGTTCGTGGCAGCGCCATCCTCCTGGCGTTCGCGGTAGCAGTCTTCGCAGCTGCGGTGCTGCGGACGTCGGCACGAACCCACGCGCCGGTCGCGACGGACGCGGTCATCGATATTCCGCCCATTCCCGGCGACGTCGCGCGCGCGCTCACCTTCGGCTTCCGTCCGCTGCTCGCCGACTTCACCCTGCTACAGGCCATCCAGGTGCTGCCGCTGCGCCATGGAGACATGCCGCCGGAGATCGCGGCGCCCATCGACCGGCAGCTGTTCCGGTTGCTCGAGTATTCCGTTGAAATCGATCCGAAGTTCTCCGGCGCCTATCGCTTCGCGGCAGCGGCGCTGCCCCACGAGAGCGGAGACGGCAAGGTCTACGGCGTCCTGAACGCGATCCAGATCCTGGAGAAGGGACTGCGAGAGTGTCCCGACGAATGGCAGATGGGCTTCTTGCTCGGGTTTCTGCAGTCCTACTACCTGCACGATTTTCCCGCCGCAGCGCGCAGCTTTGCGGCGGCCGCGGACCTGCCGCGCGCTCCGGCCTTCGTCGGGCTTCTGGCGACGCGGCTCGCGGCGCAGGCGGGGGATCTGCAGATCGCGACCGCGCTCGCGGAGGCGATGCTGGCGCACGCGAACGAAGAGGCGACGCGCAAGGAGTGGCAGGACCGCGTCGACGCGCTTCACATGGAGCGCGACCTGCGCGCGATCGAGGAAGCGGCGCAACGCTACCGCGAGGAGAAGGGCGTGCTGCCGCGCTCGGTGCATGCGCTCGTCGCCGCCGGCTTCCTTCCGCTGACACCGCCCGAGCCTCATGGCGGACGGTACGTCCTCGAGGCCGACGGGACCGCCCGATCGACGGCCGGCGAACGCCTGCGCGCATACGGCCTCGAAACCAGATTCGAGATCCACTGATGAGCGCCGTCCTCGCCATCGCCGGGAACACCGTCCGCGAGCTGGTCCGCGGCAAGCTCCTCTACAACCTGCTGCTATTCGCGACCCTCTTCGTCGCCGGGTCGCTGCTGGTCGCGCAGCTCACCGTCGGCAACTGGATGCGCATCATCCTCGACATGGGGCTGGGGGCGATGGAGGTGGCCGGCGTTCTCCTCGCCATCGTGATCGGCGTCGGCATCGTGGCCGGAGAAGTACAGCGCAAGACGATCCTCCCCACGCTCGCGAAGCCGGTGTCGCGCTGGAAGTTCTGCGTGGGCCGCTATGCCGGGCTGGTCTTGCTCCTGATGCTGAACGCCGCCGTCATCCTCGTGGTCCTGGGCCTGGTCCTGCGCCTCGCCGGCTACTCGCTGGGCCGGACCACGCTCGAGGCGGTGGCCCTCCTCTGCGTGGAGTTCGCGGTGCTCGCCTCCGTGGCCGTCCTGTTCGCGAGCTTCTCCACGCCGATCCTCGCCGGCTCCTACGCCTTCGCGTTCTTCTTCATCGGCCACCTGCTGCCCGACCTGCGGGCGTTCGCGGAGAAGTCGCAGAGCGTGGTGGGGACGCACGTGGCGCGAGGCTTCTACTTGCTCCTGCCCGATCTGGAGCTGTTGAACCTGAAATCACAAGCCTCCAATGCGCTTCCCGTCGCGGCGGCTTACGTCTGGCGCGCGGCCGGCTATGGAATCGCATACTCGGCGGTGGTGCTGGCGGTGGCCATCTTGATCTTCTCCCGGCGCGACTTGACTTAGTGTTACGCGTCGGAGTCGTCGGAGTCGTCTTCCGGCTGCCCCGAGAGCTTCTTCACCCGGTGCCGGAATTGGCGGAACGTGAGCCCCAGCCGGGATGCGGCGTCCTTCTTCACCCCGCCCGCTTCCGTCAGCGCCCTGTCGATCAGCTCCCGCTCGATCCGGGCCAGGTACTCCTCGAGCGCGAATCCCTCCGGGAGCGGTCCTTCCGGTGAGAGGGCGTGCGCGCCGTTGCCGCGCAGGACCGGCGGAAGAGCGTCGACGGTCACCTCGTCGCCGTTGGAGAGCGCGACCGCGCGCTCGATCAGGTTCTCCAGCTCGCGGACGTTGCCGGGGAACCAGTATTCGGAGAGACGCCGCTTCGCATCGGCGGAAAGGTGGGGCAGCGGCCGGCCATGCTCGGCGGCGAAGCGCCGGAGGAAGTGATCGGCGAGCGGGAGCACGTCCTCGCGACGCTCCCGCAGCGGCGGCACGCGCACCTGCACGACGTTGAGCCGGTAGTAGAGGTCCTCGCGGAAGCGACCGGCCCGGACTTCCGCGGCCAGATCGCGATTGGTCGCCGCGACCAGCCGCACGTCGACGTCGACGTCGGCCGTGTCGCCGACGGGCCGGATGCGCCGCTCCTGGATGGCGCGCAGGAGCTTCACTTGCAGGCTGAGCGGCAGCTCGCCGATCTCGTCGAGGAACAGCGTACCGTCCTGCGCCGCCTGGAAGAGCCCCTGCTTCGCCCCCTGCGCGCCGGTAAAAGCGCCCTTCGCGTGCCCGAACAGCTCCGACTCGATCAAACCTTCCGGAATCGCGCCGCAGTTCACCGGCACGAACGGCGCCGAGGCGCGCGGGCTGCGCGCGTGCACGGCGCGCGCGACCAGCTCCTTGCCCACGCCGCTCTCGCCGGTGATGAGGACCGTGGTGCGGGCGACGGCCACCTTCTCCACGACCTCGAAGACCTGGTGCATGGCGCCGCTGCGCGCCACCATCGATTCGAACCTGCCGCGGGCCGAGAGCTGCTCGCGCAGGAGCTGGTTGTCCTGGGCGAGGATGCGGCCGCGCCGCGCCAGCTCGCGCTTGTGCACCGCCGCCTTGACCAGCGCGATCAGCTCGGAGGCGAGGGTCGGCGATTTTTCCACGTACCCGTACGCGCCCAGCTCCAGCGCCTGCCGGCGCAGGTCGTCGCTGCCGAACGCGGTCATGAGGATCACCTCTGCCTCGCCTTGGGCATCCTTCACCTTGCGCAGGACCTTCAGCCCGTCCTGCCCCGTCCGCATGCGCAGATCGGTGATCACCACGTCGAATTCGAAGTCGGCGAGCGCCCGCTCCACGCCGGGGAAGTCGGGCGCGACCTCCACCGCGTGACCGGCCTTGGCGAGCCGGGCCTCCAGCATCACCCGCATCGACTGCTCGTCGTCGACCACCAGCAGGCGCGCCATGCGTCAGCCCACCGCCCCGGCTTGTTGAAGCGACGGCGGCGCGATCGGCAGCGCAACCCGGAAGGTGGTGCCTTTCCCCACCTCACTGACTACCGAGAGGTGGCCGCTGTGCGCCTCGACGATGCGATGCACGATCGCGAGCCCGAGGCCCGTGCCGCGCTCCTTGGTGGTGAAGAACGGGTCGAAGATCTGCTCCAGGTCCCCGTCGGCGATCCCGTGTCCGGTGTCGGCGACCTCGAGGATGCCTTCTCCCGCCTGGCGCGAGAACCGGACCTCGACGCGCCCTCCCGGCGGAGTCGCGTCGGCCGCGTTCCCGAGCAGGTTCCAGAGCACCTGGCGAAGCTGCCCGGGATCGGCGCGCACGAAGACCGGCTCTCCGGCGCGCGCCACCAGCTCGATGCCGCGCTCGGCCACCTCCTGGCGGAACAGCTCTACCGTCTCGGTCATCGCCCGCGACCCGTCCAGGGCCTCGAACGCCGGAGAGATCGGTTTGGCGAAGGAGAGGAACTCGCGGACCAAGGCCTCCAGCCGCTCCGCCTCGCTGCGCACGACGCTCATCAGCTGGCGCTCCTGCTCGTCGAGGCCCGGAGATGCTCCGAGCACCTCGATCGATCCGCACATCGACGCGAGCGGATTGCGGATCTCGTGCGCCAGGCCCGCGGCCAGGCCGCCCACTACCGCGAGGCGGTCGGCGCGACGCACCGCCTCCTCCATCTGGCGTAGATCGGTCAGATCCTGGAAGAGGATCACCTGCCCGCCCACGCCGCCCGCGAGCGGCGCTGTCGCGTAACCGAGGGTCCGCTCCCGGCCGTCGTGGGCCCGCAGACGCACCTCCGGCCTCCCCCGCTCGCGCGGGCGGCTTATGGAGCCGGCGAGCTCGGGCAGCAGCGTACTCAGCGGACGTCCACGCGCGGCCCGGTCCGGGAGACCGGTCAGGTGTTCGGCGGCGGGATTCAGGTAGGTGATCCGTCCGTCCTCGCCGAGCGTGATGATGCCACTGGCGATGGAGCGCACCACCGCGGAGTAGATGGCCTCCAGCGCTTCCAGCCGCGTCTCGCTGCGCAGCAGCTGGCTGCGGGCGCCCTGCAGCTGCTCGGCGAGCAGCGAGGAAAGGCCGCCGACCAGCATGAACGCGGAGAGGTTCGCGGCCATCACCACCGCCAGCTTTCCGGGCGCCAGCGGAGCGCGTTCCAACTCGCTGGCGGCAGGCACGACGATCCCGGCCTGCATGCTCCACGCCAGCACGCAGAACGCGATGCAGGATGCCGCTGCTCCGAGCGCCGCTCCGCGGCGGCCGAGGCCGATGGCGCCGCTGACGACGGCGAGCGGATAGAGGATGGTGAAGATGCTCTCGGCGCCACCCGTCAGATAGACGAGCCCGGTCGCGGCGATCACGTCCGCGGCGATCTGGCCATGCGCGACCCATCCGAGATGCTGGCCTGTGCGCAGCAGGAACGTCCCGACCAGCGAGGCGGAGTAGATCAGGGCGACGATGGTGAAGAGCAGCGCCTCCACCGTGCGCGGAAACGGATCGTGGCGGAGCGTGGACCAGGCAGTGGCTCCGAGCAGCGCGGTCCCTACCGCGAGACGGACGCCCGTGAGCAGGACCAGCTTGCCGTAGAGCCCGCCCTCGGGGCGCTCGCCGAGCGGCGAATAGACGCCCGCTTCCGCCATGGCCCTACTTGACCGCGCCGGCGATCGAGAAGATGGGGAGGTACATGGCGACGAGGAAGCCGCCCACCACGCCGCCGAGAAAGACCATCATCACGGGCTCGATCAGGCTGGTGAGCGCGGCGACCGCGGCGTCCACTTCGTCGTCGTAGAAGTCGGCGATCTTGCTGAGCATCTGATCCATCGCGCCGGTGGCCTCGCCGACGCCGATCATCTGCACCACCATCGGCGGGAACACCTTGGTCTCGGACAGCGGCTGCACGATCGTCTTGCCTTCGGCGATTTTCTCCTTGGTGTATCGGATGGCCTTTTCCACCACAGCGTTGCCGGCGGTCTTCGCCACCACTTCGAGCGCGTCGAGGATGGGAACGCCGGAGCTGATCATGGTGCCGAGGGTCCGGGTGAAGCGCGCCACTGCCACCTTGCGGACCAGCTGCCCGAAGATCGGCGTGCGGATGACGAACGAATCCCACTGCACGCGGCCGCGCGGCCAGCTGACCCAGGCGCGGAAGGCGATCACCGCCGCGATGATGAAGGCGACGAGATACCCGATATAGTTCTGCAGCCATTTGGAGAGATCGATGACGATCTGCGTAGGCGTCGGCATCGCGCCACCGAAGTCCTTGAACATCTTCTCGAACGTCGGGGTGACGAAGAGCAGCAGCACCACCGTGACGCCGACGGCGACGATGAGCACCACGCTCGGATACACCATCGCGCCCTTCACCTTGCTCTTCAGCTTCTCGTTCTTCTCGATGTACTGCGCGAGGCGGTTGAGGATGGTGTCGAGGATACCGCCGATCTCGCCGGCCGCGACCAGCTGGACGTAGAGGGTATCGAACACCTTGGGGTGGTCGCCGAGAGCGTCGGCGAGCGTCGAGCCCGACTCCACCTTCGTCTTCACCTTCACCAACACTTCGCGAAACGCCATGTTGTCGAGCTGCCCCGAGAGGATGTCGAGGCACTGCACCAGCGGTAGACCGGCGTCGATCATGGTCGCGAACTGCCGGGTGAAGATGACCAGGTCCTTCTGGGAGATGCCGCCCAGCCCCGGGATCTTGAGCGAGATCTGGATGGGCTTCTTCTTGATCTTCACGTTCGTCAGCGCCATCGCCCGCAGGCGCTGCTGTACGGAGGCCTCGTCGGTGGCCTCGACCTCGCCCCTCTTCACCTCGCCGGTCTTGGTCTTTCCTTCCCAGACCC
>VBKQ01000263.1 GCA_005879505.1 Deltaproteobacteria bacterium | reverse complement strand
TCGCCCAGCGGCGGCGTCTTGATCCCGAAGGCCATGTTCTGCGCGTAGATGGCGCAGGTGGCGTGGTTGTCGCCGCAGATCCCGCAGATGCGGCTGGTGATGAAGTGCGAGTCGCGCGGGTCTTTGCCCTTCATGAAGATGCTGTAGCCGCGGAAGATATGGGAGGTGCTGTAGCACTCCGCCACCTCGCGGTTCTCGAAGTCGATCTTGGTGTAGATGCCCAGGCTCCCGACGATGCGGGTGATCGGGTCCCAGTTCATCTCCACCAGCTTGCGGTCCTTGCGGGGCGCGGAAGGAATCGCTTCTGCCATGACCTGGTCCCTTTCCTCACTGCTTGGTCTGGTAACCGCTTTCCAGCCGCGTTCCCGGGTGCCGCCATCTCGGTTCCTGGTTCAGCCGCCGCTGCGTGATGCGGCGGAGCGCCGCGATCGGCTTGCCGTAGACCTTCACCGAGCTCGAGGACAAACGCGATCCCGGCGGGGGGTCCATGAACGGCATGAACTTGTCCGGGAATCCCGGCATCGTGCAGCCGATGCAGATCCCGCCCACATTGGGACAGCCGCCGAGGCCGTCCATCCAGCCCCGCTTCGGGACGTTGCAGTTCACCACCGGCCCCCAGCAGCCAATCTTCACCAGGCATTTGTCGGATCCGTAGCGGTCCGCGAAGATGCCTGTCTCGTAATAGCCCGCCCGGTCGCAGCCGTCGTGCACGGTGCGCTCGAAGAGCCAGCGCGGGCGCAGGGCCTCGTCCAGCGGAATCATCGGCGCCAGTCCCGCGAGCTGGTAGAGCAGGTAGAGCAAGGTCTCCATGAAGTTGTCCGGCTGCACCGGGCAGCCCGGCACGTTCACGATGGGAAGTCCCGCTTTCGTCTTGAAGCCCCAGCCCAGGTAATCGGCGAGGCCCATCGCTCCCGTGGGATTGCCGCTCATCGCGTGGATGCCGCCGTAGGTGGCGCAGGTCCCCGCCGCCACCACCGCCGTGGCCTTCGGCGCCAGGCGATCGATCCACTCGCAAGTGGTGATCGGCTGGCCGGTATCCGGGTCGCAGCCGTAGGCCGCCCAATACCCTTCGCTCTTGATCTTCTCGTTCGGGATCGATCCTTCGACCACGAGCACGAATGGATTGGCGAGCCTGCCCTCATGCGCGTCCCAGAAGGGCTTCATGAATTCGTCGCCCACCGCGACGGCAAGCACTGGATTGTGCAGATTGACCTTCGGCAGACCGGGAATGGCGCCGAGCACCACGTCCTCGATGCTGGGAAGGCTGGCGTTCGTGATGGAGACCGAATCGCCGTCGCAGCTCAGTCCAGCGGTGATCCAGAGGATGTCGACCTCCTTTACGGCCGGTGGTCGATGCGCCTGCAGATCCTTGCCGATCGCGCGTGCCATGCCTTGCCTCCTCTGCGCCTCCGTAAATGCTTCACCTCTCGTCCGATCAACACGCAGGAGCGGGACCCGTCCGCTTTACGACGGCGAAGCGCGGAAGGTCAGGACCCAGGTAGGAACGGCGGGCGCTAACAGATGCGCGGCAATTGTTCGCCGGCGAGCATTGCCAACACGCGCTCGCCGCCGACCACGGAGCGGACGGTGACGTAGCCTGCGTGATCGGCGACGACGCGGCCGATGACCGCCGCCTCGCGCCCGAGCGGGTGCGAGCGCAGTGCGGCGAGCGCGCGGTCCGCCTGCTCCGCAGGCACCGCGGCCATCAGCCGGCCCTCGCAGGCGACGTAGAGCGGATCGAGGCCCAGCATCTCGCAGGCGCCGCGCACTTCCGGCTTGAGCGGCACCGCGCCTTCGTCGATCTCCACGCCGACGCGCGACGCCTCGCACATCTCGTTCAGGGCGCTCGAGAGGCCGCCGCTCGTCGGGTCGCGCATGCAGCGCACGCCCGGCGCCACCGCGAGCAGCGCCTGGACCAGCGCGGTGAGCGGCGCGCAATCGCTGAGCAGCGGCGTATCGAGCTCGATTCCCTCGCGCACGGAGAGGATGGCGATGCCGTGATCGCCGAGCGTGCCTGAAACGAGAACGCGATCGCCGGGCCGCGCCGCGGCGATCGAGAGCGAGACGCCCTCGGGCACCTCGCCGACCGCGGTGGTGGAGATGAAGACCTGGTCGCCCTTGCCGCGATCGACCACCTTGGTATCGCCGGTGACGAGCTGCACCTCGCATTCCGCGCAGGCCGCGCGCATCGAGGCCACGATCCGGCGCAGGTCGTCGAGCGGCAGCCCTTCCTCGAGGATGAAAGCGGCGGCGATGAACCGGGGCCGCGCGCCGCCGACGGCGAGATCGTTGACGCTGCCGGTGATCGCCAGCTTCCCGATGTCGCCACCCGGGAAGAAGATCGGCTTGACCACGAACGAGTCGGTGGTGACCGCGAGCCGGCCAGCCGCGAACGGCAGGGTCGCCTGGTCCTCCAGGGGCCCCGCCGGCGCGAAGACGTCCTTGATCAGCTCGTGCGTGAGGCGCCCGCCGCTGCCGTGGCCGAGCACGATCTGCCGGTACTGCAAGAGCGGCGTGGGGCACGCGCCGAATACGGTTCCACTCATCAGATCACGTCCTCCTCGCCGCGCAGGATGTGGATGGCGTCCCAGAGCACGTGGAGCAGCGTCTCCTGTGCTTCCTGGATGCGGTGGATGCTGAAGCTGGGCACGACGAAGCAGTGATCGCAAAGCCCCGGCATGCGCCCGCCGTCGCGGCCCGCGAAGCCGACGGTGAGCATGCCCAGCTCGCGCGCCGACGCGAGCGCGCGGTTGACGTTGGCGCTCTTGCCGCTGGTGGAGATGCCCAGCGCCATGTCGCCCTTCTGCGCCAGCACCTTGAGCTGTTCGACGAAGGTCATGGAGAAGTCGCGGTCGTTCCCCTTCGCGGTGATCAGCGCGGTGTCGCAGGGCAAGGCGATGGCGGGCAGCGGCGCGCGCTTCTCGAAGATGGGATGCATGAACTCCACCGAGACGTGCTGCGCGTCGCAGGCGCTGCCGCCGTTTCCGAAGGCGAACAGCCTGCCACCGCGCGCGAACGCCTCCTTCATCGCGGCGGCGCAGGCCTCGATCCGCGCGGCGTTCTCGCTGAAGAACGCTTCCTTGAGGGCGCAGCTCTCGCGCGCCTTGCGCAGGATGGCGGCCTGCAGCGCATTCATTGGCGCACCGTCAAGTACCGCCCGTAGGCGTAGTACGCGGCGCAGGCGCCCTCCGCCGAAACCATGGTGGCGCCGAGCGGCGTATCGGGCGTGCACTGCTTCCCGAAAGCCGGGCAGTCGCGCGGCTTCTTGATGCCCCGCAAGACTTGCCCGCTGATGCAGACCGGGGACTCGTGTGTCTCGATGTCCTCGACTTCGAAGCGGCGCTCGGCGTCGTGATCGCGGTACTCCCAGCGCAGCTTGTAGCCGCTCTTGGGGATGGAGCCGACGCCGCGCCACTTGCGATCGCAGACTTCGAACACCTCGTCGATCAGCCTGCGCGAGGCCTCGTTTCCCTCCGGCCGCACCGCGCGCGCGTAGGCGATCTCCACCTCCGCCCGGCCCTCCTCGAGCTGGCGCACGGCGCGGAAGATCGCGTCGAGCAGGTCCAGCGGCTCGAATCCGGAGACGATCACCGGCACCCGGTAGTGGCGCGCGATGGGCTCGTATTCCGCCGTGCCCATCACCGTGCACACGTGCCCCGGCCCGAGAAAGGCCTGGACGCGGTTGTCCGGCGATTGGAGAATTGCCGTGATCGCCGGCGGCGTCAGCACGTGCGACACCAGCAGCGAGAAGTTCCGCAGGCCGCGCTTCTTCGCCAACGACGCCGCCATCGCGTTTGCCGGCGCGGTGGTCTCGAACCCGATGGCGAAG
>VBKQ01000237.1 GCA_005879505.1 Deltaproteobacteria bacterium | reverse complement strand
TCCACGCTGGATGGCACGCCCTTCGCGCGCGGCCTGGCCGTCTACTCCGCGGACGAGGTGCGACGGATCGTCGGCCGCAGAAGCGCGGAGATCGAGGCCGCTCTCGGATATCGGCTGCTGGACTGCGTCGTGCACCGCGACGATCTGGTGGTGATGCAGTGAGCGCGGAGCAGAAGCTGGCTGCCCTCGAGCTGGCGGAGCGGGCGAAGCTCGCCGCGCGGCAGCTCTTGCGGCGCGACCGGCGGCAGCTGGTGCTCGAGGCGGCGGACGCGATCGAGAAGCGCGCGGCGGAAATCCTCGGCGCCAACGAGGTGGACCTGGCGCGCGCGTCCGGCCAGCCAGCGGCTTTCATCGACCGGCTGCGCCTGGACGAAAACCGGCTGCGGGCGATGGCCGCCGCGATGCGCGAAGTCGCCGCGCTCCCCGATCCCGTCGGCGAGGTCGTCGAGTCGTACACGCGGCCGAACGGGCTTCGCGTCGAGCGGGTGCGGGCACCTCTGGGCGTGGTGCTGATGATCTACGAGTCGCGTCCGAACGTGACCGCGGAAGCAGCGGCGCTCTGCTTGCTCAGCGGGAATGCGGCGCTGCTGCGTGGCGGGTCCGAGGCGCTGCAGACGAACTCGGCGATCGCGGCCTGCTTCCCCGAAGACGCCGTGCAGCTCGTTTCGCCGGACCGCGCGCTGCTGGACGAGCTCCTGCAGCTACACGAGCAGATCGATCTCTGCATTCCGCGCGGAGGTCCCTCGCTCATCCGCTTCGTCGCCGAGCGCGCCCGCGTGCCGGTGATCAAGCACTACCAGGGCGTGTGCCATCTCTACGTCGCACCCGATGCCGATCTGGAGATGGCCAGCCGCATCGCCGTCAACGCAAAAGCGCAGCGACCCGGTGTGTGCAATGCCCTGGAATGCCTGCTGGTGGATGCCCGGTCCGCTCCCGAGGCTCTTCCCCGGCTGGCGGCGCCCCTGCGAGGGGCGGGCGTCGAGCTGCGCTGCGACGAGCGCGCACTTCCGCTGGTGGCGGGCGGCGTGGCGGCGATGGAGGATGATTTCGGGCGCGAGTTCCTCGACCTGAAGCTCGCGGTGGCAGTCGTCGACGGCATCGACGGCGCCCTGCGCCACATCGCCCGGTATGGCAGCCGCCATACCGAGTCGATCGTGACGGGCGATCCGCAGCTGGCGCAGCGGTTCTTGAATGAGGTAGACGCGAGCTGCGTTCTCTGGAACGCGAGCACGCGTTTCAACGACGGCGGCGAGCTTGGCCTGGGCGCCGAGATCGGCATCAGCACCAGCAAGCTGCACGCTTACGGTCCGATGGGCCTGCGAGAGCTCACCTGCACCCGGTACGTGGTGCGGGGAGACGGCCAGGTCCGTACATGAGCAAGGGAGGACACAAAAGGATGGCCAGGAGCCCCATGCAGATCGCCTTGTCGCAGCACCACGCAGCTCCCGATCGCGCCGCGGCGCGCGCTGCCGCGCGCATCGACGAGGACTCACGGCGCACCGCCCTCGCTGCGGCCCGCGCGGCCCTGGAGAAGAAGGCGGAGGAGGTGGTGGTGCTCGATCTGCGGGGAGTGTCCGGATACACGGACTTCCTGGTGATCGGGAGCGGCACGAGCGATCGGCAGCTCGAGGCCATCACCGACGGCGTGGAGAAGGAGCTGACGGCGCACGGGCACCGGGTGATCGGCAGCGAGGGGCAACGCGGGGGCCGCTGGGTCCTGCTCGACTTCGGCGACGTGGTGGTGCACGTGTTCAACGCCGAGGAGCGGGCACATTACGATCTGGAAGGGCTCTGGGCCGACGCTCCGCGCATCGAGGTGGAGTGAAGATCCGGCTCGTCTCGGTGGGCAAGGACAAGGGACCCACCGCGGAGCTGGCGCAGGAGTACGCGGAGCGGATCCGCCGCTTCGCAGAGCTGGACCTCCTCGAGTTGCGCGCGCAAGGGCCCCTGCGCGAAGCGGAGTCGCTGCTCGGGAAGGTTCGCGGAGAGCTCTGGGTGCTCGACGAGCGCGGCAGCCTGCTCACCTCGCAGCAGCTCGCGCGGCGGCTGGCGGCGCTGCGCGATTCCTCCCAGCCGCTCACTCTCGCCATCGGAGGCGACGAGGGCCTCGCTCAGCGCGTCCGCGACCAGGCGAAGCTCGTCTGGAGCCTCTCTGCGCTGACGCTGCCGCACCGGCTGGCGCGCGTCGTCGTCCTGGAGCAGTTGTACCGGGCCTTCGAGATCCTGCGCGGCGGGCCGTATCACAAGTGATGGGGGCCGATCCTTGCGCGATGCCGGGTCGCTGTGTAGAAGCGCGCCCCATGCCGACCCTCGTCCTCGTACGACACGGGCAGTCTCTCTGGAACCTGGAGAACCGCTTCACGGGCTGGGTAGACGTTCCGCTCACCGATACCGGACGGGCCGAGGCACGCCGCGCAGGCGAGCTGCTGAAAGGCTTCCGCTTCCAGGTGGCGTACACCTCCGTGCTCTCGCGCGCGGAGGAGACGCTGAGCATCGTCCTGGATACGATGGGCGTGCGTCTTCCGATCATCCGCGACCAGGCCTTGAACGAGAGGCACTACGGCGACCTGCAAGGCCTGAACAAGGAGGACACCGCGAAGCGGTACGGGGCGGACCAGGTGAAGCTCTGGCGCCGTTCGTACGACGTTCCGCCGCCCAACGGAGAGTCGCTGGAGCTGACCGCGAAGCGGACGCTGCCGTTCTACGACCGGTGCATCGCAGGCGACCTGCGCCAGGGCAAGAACGTGCTGGTGGTTGCGCACGGGAACTCGAACCGCAGCATCGTGATGCGGCTCGACCAGCTCACCGGCGAGCAGGTGGTGGCGCTCGAGCTGGCCACCGGGGCGCCGCTCGTCTACGAGATGGCGGACGATGGCGCGGCCGTGAAGTCCAAGCGCGTCCTGGCGTGAGCGTCAAAGTGCCTCCCTGGAAGGCGCTGGCGCGCGGAGCTGACCTCTTCAACCGCGGGCTGCACTGGGAGGCGCACGAGGCGTGGGAAGAGCTGTGGCTCGAGCTCGAGAACGAGCCCAGGCTGTTCGTGCAGGGCCTCATCCAGGTCGCCGCGGCGGGGCACAAGGCGTTCGTGCAGCAC
>VBKQ01000236.1 GCA_005879505.1 Deltaproteobacteria bacterium | reverse complement strand
TCCGCCGACTACATCACCTCCGCCGTCTGGTGGAGCGACGAGATGGCCCACAACGCGCGGACCACGGAGTTCCTGAAGAGATTCAACGACAGGTACAAGCGGTCCCCGGATTGGTACGAGGCGCTCGGTTACGAGGCCGTGCGCGTCGCTCTCGAGGCCGTCCATCGCGCCGGGACCACGGATCGCGCCGCCGTGCGCACTGCCCTCACCGAGCTCAAGATGCAGTCTTTGCTGCCCGGTGGCTTCCTCGCCTTCCCCGAACAGTATGGCGGCCAGGCGCAGTACCTCTTCGTCGTGCAGCAGAACCAGCCCGACGGCAGCGCCCCCGTCATCTATCCGCGGATCGCGGCGGTGAAGGAGGGTGTCGCGCCCAACCCTGCCTGCCCGCAAGCGAAGGTGGCAGGGAAGTAGTCGGACGGATCCAGCTCAGATCAGCCCGTCCGCGCGCTTGCGCTCGCGCTCGAGGCGGTAGCGGTCTCCCGCAGGGAGCACTTTCTTGCGCAAGCGTACGTTCTTCGGCGTGACCTCCACCAGCTCGCCCTCGTTGATCCACTCGAGCGCCTTCTCCAGCGACATCTCCCTGGGCGGGCTGAGGATGATGTTCTCGTCCCGCCCCGCGGCGCGGACGTTGGTGAGCTTGCGCCCGCGGGTCACGTTCACGTCCAGATCGTTCGGGTGCGCGTGCTCGCCGCAGATCATTCCCTCGTACACCGACACGCCCGGCCCGTAGAACAGCTCCCCGCGTTCCTGGATGTCGAAGAGAGCGTAGGCCACGGTCTCGCCTTCACGGTCGCTGACGATCGCGCCGTTGGCGCGCTTTGGAACCTTGCCTTGCCAGACGTCGTAGCCATCGAACTGCGACGACATGATGCCCTCGCCGCGGGTGATGGTGAGGAACTCGTTGCGGAAGCCGACCAGCCCCCGCGCCGGCACGCGGAACGTCAGCCGGACCCGATCCGAGCCGATGTTCTGCATCTCGGTCATCCGGCCCCTGCGTGGCCCGAGCCGCTCTGTGACGGCACCCACAGCGGTCTGCGGGACGTCGCAGACCATCAGCTCCATCGGCTCCTGCAGCTGGCCGGCCACCTCCTTCGTGATCGGCTCAGGATTCGAGACCGTGAGCTCGTAGCCTTCGCGGCGCATCGTCTCCACGATCACGGCGAGCTGAAGCTCGCCGCGGCCGATCACCTTGAAGGCATCGGGCGATTCGGTGTCGAAGACCCGGATGGAGACGTTGCGGTATGCCTCGCGCTGCAGGCGCTCGCGCAGGTTGCGCGAGGTCACGTACTTCCCCTCCCGGCCTGCAAAGGGGCCGTCGTTGACCTTGAACACCATCGACATCGTGGGTTCGTCGACGTGGATGCGCTCGAGCGGTATCGGGTGCTCGGGGTCCGCGATGGTGTCGCCGATGGAGACCTCCTCGATGCCGGCGAGCGAGATGATCTCTCCGGGTCCGGCTTCGGGGATCTCGACCTTCTTCAGCCCTTCGAAGGCGTAGATCTTCGTCACCTTGCCCGGAGGCGTGCTCCCATCTGCCCGGCACACCGCCACTTGCTGCCCCACCTCGATGCTGCCGCTGCTCAGCCGCCCCACAGCGAGACGGCCGACGTAGTCGTCGTAGTCGAGATTCGCGACCAGCATCTGCAGCTTGTCGTGGGTGGTCTCCGCCTTTCGCGGCGGGGGCACCGTCTCGAGGATGGCATCGAGCAACGGTTCGAGAGTGCGCGCCCGCGATCCGGGCTCCTCTCCCGGATGGGGCGCCGCCCCCGGAGCGGCAGCTCTCCCGGCCGGGAGGTCGTCGAAGTCGGAGAGCCGCAGCGAGGCGCGGCCGGCGCGGGCGACCGCGTAGATCACCGGGAACTCGATCTGGTGCTCGTTGGCCCCGAGGTCGATGAACAGGGAGTAGATCGCATCGAGCACCTCCGGCCCCCTGGCATCCTGGCGATCGACCTTGTTCACCACCACCACCGCCGGGAGCCCGAGCGCGAGGGCCTTGCCGAGCACGAAGCGCGTCTGCGGAAGGGGCCCTTCCGCCGCGTCCACCAGCAAGAGGACGCCATCCACCAGCCGCAGGCCCCGCTCCACCTCGCCGCCGAAGTCGGCGTGGCCGGGGGTATCGACGATGTTGATCTTCACCCCGCGGTAGTTGACCGCCGTGTTCTTCGCCAGGATGGTGATCCCCTTCTCCCGCTCGAGATCGCCTGAGTCCATCGCCCGCTCCTGCACCCAGATGCCGCAGGTCCACGGACATCACCATCTCGCCATCCAGGTGAAGGACCTTTCTGCCGCGGAAAGGTTCTATGTCGAGGTCCTCGGGCTGCGCGTCTTGAGGCGCTGGCCCTGGGAAGACGGACGTCCCGGCGAGCGTTCGGTATGGCTTTCCGTCGGCGCCGGAGAGGAGTTCCTGGCCCTCGAATCCTGCGCTGCGGAACGCCCTCCCACGCCGTTTCGCGATCCCCACGGTGGCCTGCACCTGCTCGCGCTCCGCATCGTCGCCGCGGAGCGCGAGGCCTGGGAAGAGAGGCTCGCATCGCTGGCTGTGGAGATCGTGCACCGCACGCGCTGGTCGCTGTACGTCCGCGATCCCGAGGGAAACCGCATCGGTCTTTCGCACTTCCCACATGAGAAGTAGGTTGAAGGAGCATGGAGGGGCTTCTGCCGCCGTTTCGCGAGGGCCAGCTGGTGCGGCGCCTCATCGAGCAGGGAATTCGTGACCCTCGTGTTCTCGCCGCCTTCGCCCGCGTGCCCCGGCGGTTCTTCGTCCCGGAGGAGGGGCAGCCGTACGCGGAGGGAGACCATCCGCTCGAGATCGGGTACGGACAGACCATCTCCCAGCCCTACATCGTCGCCGCCATGACCGAGGCGCTGCAGCTCGAAGGGCGTGAGCGCGTGCTCGAGGTGGGGACGGGGAGCGGATATCAGACCGCGATCCTCTGCGAGCTGCTCCCGCTGGCGAGCACCGTGCGCACGATCGAGATCGTGCCCGAGCTGGCGGGGCGGGCGGAGCGGACCCTGAGGGAGCTGGGCTACGAAAACGTCGAGTTCCGCGTCGGCGACGGCGCGCGCGGCTGGCCCGAGGCCACGCCCTACGACGCCATCGTGGTCGCGGCGGCGCCCGAGGAAGTGCCTGCGCCGCTTCTGCAGCAGCTCGCGCCCGGTGGCCGGCTGGTCATCCCGGTGGGGCCGGATCCCGAACACCAGGAGCTGCAGCTCTGGCACAAGCTGCCCTCCGGCGATGACTTCGACCGCAAGATCCTGATGCATGTGCGTTTCGTGCCGCTGACCGGCCACCCGCGCCTGCATTAGGCTTTTACCTGTGCGGCCCCCGCCCCCGCGATGGTACGCTGCGCGCCCCATGCGCTGCCCCGTCTGCGACGCCGACAACCTGGACGATTCACCGGAATGCACCAGCTGCGGCAAGACGTTCCCATCGCATGCGGGGGATGGGGGCGCCGCGGCGGCGCTCGAGGAGCTGGAGATGACGCAGGTCGCGTCGCCCGACCAGGCGGTGCGGGCCGAGCCGCTTGCGGGGCTGGAGCACACGCGCTTTCAGGAAGGCCGGGTCGCCCAGCCGCAGTGGACCGACGGCGCGCTGCCGCTCGACCGCACGCAACACGAGGTGGACGCCAAAGCGCAAGGCGCCTGGAGTGGCGAGATCGAGGTCGACCGCGGTCGCGAGCCGGACAGTGGCGAGCGCACGCCCGTCCCGACCGATACGGCGACCTGTCCATGGTGCGGCACGGCGTCGCCCGGCGCCATCTGCGACACGTGTGGACGGCGGAAGGCGCGGTTCGCGGAGCCGCCGCCCGAGGAGGAGCGGCGCGCGAGTGTGGAGGGGACCATCACCTGTCCGGCTTGCTTCGCGCGGGTTGCCAGGGAAGTGCGCTGCAGCGACTGCGGCATGCCGTTCCCGCTGCAGGAGCTCTGATTGACTGAAGGGACCGCGGGGAGTACAGCGCCCGCGATGCAAGAGCGGGTCGCCCAGCAACAAGAGCTCTCGGCGCTGGCTGAGGCAGCGCGCGCGCGCAGGTCCGTCGACCTCTTCGTCCGGGCCGGCGTCGGGGGCCTCTGCTGGGCTCTGCTCGCCGCCGTCTGCGGCAAGCTGCTGTGGGATTCGCTGATCCCACCGCTGTTCTTCTGGCCGCTGGTGTTGCTCGACCTGCTCCTGCTCTGGGATGCCGTGCGCAGCTATCGCGACGGCCGCGCCCATCTGCACCGCGAGGTGCGGCTGGAGGCGCGCGTCCGCGAGCTGCGGAAGGCGATGGGGATCGATGCATGAGCTCGCCGGGCCGCTTCATCGTCTTCGAGGGCCTCGACGGCGCCGGTACCACGACCCAGGCGCGCCTCCTCGCCGAGCGGCTGCAGAAGCAAGGGCGCACGGTCTATCAGGCGCACCAGCCCAGCGAGGGTCCCGTCGGCCTGGTGATCCGCCAGATCCTCGCCGGACGGGCGGCCACCACTCAGGCGGACGGCAAGCTGGGCGTGGTCGACGAGCGGGTCATGGCGCTGCTCTTCGCCGCTGATCGGCTCGATCACCTCGGCTCGCAGATCGAGCCGCGCCTCGCCCGGGGCGAAGACGTGATCCTCGACCGGTATACGCTCTCGTCGCTCGCCTACCAGGGCGCCAGCGTCTCGCACGAGTTCATCAGCCAGGCGAACCGCTTCGCCAGGCGCCCGGACCTGACGCTCTTTCTCTACGTCCCCGCGACCGTGGCTCTGGAGCGCGTGCGCAGCCGGGGCGCGAAGCTGGAGCGCTACGAGACGCCGCAGCAGCTGGCGGTGATCGAGCGCGAATATTCACGGCTGGTCGGCACGCTCGCCTCGGTGGTGTCCATCGACGGCACGCGGCCGATCGCCGAGGTGGCTGAACTGTGCCATGCGGCGCTGCAGCAGCAGCTCGGGTGAGCGCCATGCCGATCGATTCCACGCGCCTGGAAGAGTTGCAGATCGTCCGCCGGATCCGGGAGACGGTCCGGCGCTGGTGGGGCGTCGAGCTGTCGTTCACCGATGCTCGCGGCTTCGTGCTCGACCACGGCAAGGGCATCATCATTCCCCCGCAGAACCGCATCTGCACCGCCTGCCTGGGAGACCGCGAGGGTTTGCGCCGCTGCTACGAGAGCATCGAGAAGGGGCTGCAGAAGCTCTCTGGAGGGACCGAGTTGCTCGGACCTTGCCACATGGGGCTGGAGATCATCGGGACGCCGATCTCGTTCGCGGGCCAACGGCAGGGGTCGCTGTTCGCCTGCGGCTTCCTCGTCCAGGAGAAGGCGAGTCACGCGCGCGATCGCGCCGTCTCCACCGTGAAAGCGTTGTCGCTGCCGGTACTCCAACCGGAAGCGGCGTTCGAGAGCGTGCAGCGGATCGAAGCGCGCGAGGTCCCGCGCCTGGCAGATCTGATGGATACCACCGTCGAGGAGATCGACGCGTACCACGCGGCAGTGGCAGAGCGCGAGAAGCGGATCCGCGACCTGGAGGAAGAGCTCGAGGGCCGGTATCGCTTCGCGGACATCATCGGCAAGAGCGAGCCGATGCGGCGGCTCTACGGCCTCCTGGACAAGTTGGTGGCGAGCGACGTCACCGTGCTGATCCATGGCGAGAACGGCACGGGCAAGGAGCTGATCGCGCGGGCGCTGCACTTCAGCGGACCGCGCAAGGACAAGCAGTTCGTCGCCCAGAACTGCTCGGCGCTGAACGATCAGCTGCTGGAGTCCGAGCTCTTCGGCCACCTGAAGGGTTCCTTCACCGGCGCGACGCGCGACAAGCCCGGCCTCTTCAAGATCGCCGACGGCGGGACCTTCTTCCTCGACGAAGTGGCCGACATGAGCGCGGCCATGCAGGTGAAGCTCTTGCGCGTGCTCCAGGAGGGGACCTTCGTTCCGGTGGGCGGCACCAGGCCGGAGAAGGTGGACGTGCGCATCATCGCCGCCTCGAACAAGGACCTGCGCGAGGCCGTGCTCCGGCGCGAGTTCCGCGAGGACCTGTTCTACCGGCTGCATGTGGTCGCGCTCGAGGTGCCCGCCCTGCGCGAGCGGCTCGCGGACCTGCCGCTCCTGGTCCAGCATTTCCTCGACGCGCTCGCGCAGCGCACCGCCAAGCCGCGCAAGAAGTTGCACCCGGAGCTGATGGCGGCGTTCTACGAATGGCACTGGCCCGGCAACGTCCGCGAATTGGAGAACGAGATCGAGCGGCTCTGCGTGCTGGCCGGGGACGCCGAGGTGATCCCGCCCGAGCTGCGCGCGCCGCGGCCCGACAAGGCGCCGGAGAACGCCGCCCACTTCGCGGCCCTGGTGCAACGCGGGCTGGGAAGCGATCTGGCCACCGCGGTCGAGGCGCTGGAAAAGGAGCTGATCGAGA
Source organism: Deltaproteobacteria bacterium (assembly GCA_005879505.1). Taxonomy (GTDB): domain Bacteria; phylum Myxococcota; class Myxococcia; order Myxococcales; family 40CM-4-68-19; genus 40CM-4-68-19. Next base: position 1,230 of record VBKQ01000236.1, on the reverse strand, counting down.
CAGGGCTGCGCGAGACCCGGGGCAACCGCAGCCGGCTGGCAGAGCGCCTCGGGGTCTCGCGCACGACGCTGATCAAGAAGATCCGCGAATACGGCATCGCCGAATGAGCACCGCGGCCATCCTGGTGATCGGCAACGAGATCCTCTCTGCCAAGGTGCAGGACGAGAACGGGCCGTTCCTCGCCCGCGAGCTGCGCGGGCTCGGAGTAGAGCTGCGACGGATCGAGACCGTACCCGACGAGGTCCCTCTGATCGTCGACGCGCTCCGGCGCTCCCTCTCCCAGGCGCAGTGGGTGTTCACCAGCGGAGGGGTCGGACCGACGCACGACGACGTCACCATCGCCGCCGTCTCCCAGGCGTTCGGGCGTGCCGTGGTCCTCGATGAGCGGACCCTGCAGCTCTTGCGCTCTCATTTCGGTGACCCGCTGAAACCCGCCTTGCGCAGGCTGGCGGAGGTGCCGGAGGGCTCGCGCCTCGAATTCCACGAGGGTTACCTGTTTCCAGTGATCTCCCTGGAGAACGTGGTGATCCTGCCGGGGGTGCCGTCGCTGCTGCGGGAAGGGTTCCTGCGGATCCGCGATCGCTTTCGCGTCGCTCCCTTCCACTCGAAGGCGCTCTACTTCACCATCGGTGAGGGTGCCCTCGCCGAGCACCTCGACGCCACCGTGGCGCGCTTTCCGGCAGTGGCGATCGGCAGCTATCCGCGATTCGATCCCGCCGACCACCGGGTGAAGGTCACGTTCGACGGGCGCGACGCGGCGCAGGTGCGGTCGGCCTGCGAATTCCTCAAGGCGCGGCTGCCCGCCGGGGTGATCGTGCGCGAGGAGTGAGTCTCATCGGGCCCGGATCGCCAGATGTGCTTCGCTGACGGCGAAGCGGGCGAGTCGGGCCACCTCGGGCTTCTCCAATCCCCCGCCGGTCTCCGCGCAGACGATGGAGATCGCCGCGGCCGGATCGCCGCAGATCGCGAGCGCGACCCGCTCGGCGCTCTCGCGCACACCGAGCGCAAGCGCATCCCAATCGGTGGGCGGCTCCGCGGCGACCCGCGCCGCGAGCCAGCAGAGCGTCTCCCGCGCTTCCTGTGCGAAATGCGATGCGAGCCGGTCCGCCAGCGCCGGGTCCGAAGGAGGCAGCGTGGAGAAATCCGTCCCCAGGGGCGCGGTAAGGCGAACCACCTCACCGACGACTGCGGCCAGGTGCGCCGGCGGCAGTCCGGCGATCGCGTGCGTCC
>VBKQ01000009.1:19839-27413 GCA_005879505.1 Deltaproteobacteria bacterium | reverse complement strand
GTGGGCGTCAGCGCCACTTCGAAGACGGAATCGGCGCGACGCGAGACATCGTCGGGATCCGTGAGATCGGCGACGCGTTCGTAGATGCGGCCGAGCTGGGGGTGCCGGCCCTGGCGCGTCACGTTCTCGCTGCCGTAGCGGAATGGATGGGAGCTGGCGATGGCGACGAGCGTTCCGGCCTCGCGCAGGCGGCGCAGCGTCAGACGCACTCCCGCGTGGGCATCGCAGCTCGAGAGCGTGATACTGCTCGGCGACTCGGGGCTGGCGAGCATGACCTCCTGTGGGCGCTCGACGCCGGGCTCACGGGGCAGGCAGACAGGGCCGTCGAACTGGCCGAAGGGAGCTTCGCTGCGCAGCCGCGACAGCGCCTCGCACGCTTCCTGCGCGCAGCGGTCCAGCTTCTGAACCCACTCTTCGCTGAATCCGAAGGGAGGGGGAAAATCCAGCCTGCGGCTCTCGGGGGGCGCCGGCTCCGCAAGCTCCGGACGGCGCAGCCCGAAGAGCCTGCGCACCGAGGCGGCGACTTCATCCGGGCACTTGCCGGCACGCACCGGGCAGAGGCGGTCCTTCACGGCGTGCTTGTCCAGCGCGTCGCGATACGCCGCCCGCAGCCGCCTGCGGACCTCGCGCGCCGTCAACAGATGATTCCCGCAGACCAGCGGCTGCGGAACCAGATCGAGGATGCGCGTCCCGCCCTCGACGAAGACCTTGTATCCGACGACGGAGGCGACGCGCTGCTGGACGTTCTCGGCGTCGAACACCTTGCAGAGCAGCTGCGAGGTGCGGGCGAGGATCGCGCGCGCCACCTCATCGTGGTTGCGGCGCGGGTCGGCCGCGGCGACGATCTCCTCGAGCCGCTCTGTGATCGCTCCGAGCTCCTTTTCCTCCAGACCCTGGAACAAGGCTGCCACGTCGGGCTGCGGCCCCTCGCAAAGCAGCTCGGTGGAATGGCGCAAGGCCTCGCGGGCGGTGGCGATGTCGGCCGCGCGGGCGATGCGCAGCCGCCGTTCGTCGATCCCGAGCAGCTTGGCGACGGTGGAAGCGTCCTCCGCCGCGTCGCGCACCGGCGCCGCGCCTCCGGGACCGATGCAGCGCTTGCCGCGAATGGGCGGCGACCAGTCGCGGATGCGCAGCGACGAGCGGCGCGAGAGTCCGGGGATGGGCAGTGCGGCGCCGGCCCGCGCATTCACCCACTCCAGGCGCGCTTGCGCGTCGTCCAGATCGCGGATGGGTGGCAGCGCCGGGAGCCGCTGCCCGAGCGCGGTCGGATCCGGCGCGACCGCGACCGCGATCCATCTCGCTGCGACGCGCCGGTCGTCCGCGGGCAGCGCGGCTACCTGGCCGGCGGCATCGAGCTGCAGCGCGGCCGAGCGCAGCCTTCCGGCAGAGCCTGCGCGCAGCGAGGAAGGCCACCCGGCCGCGCGCGCAGAGGCGGCGACGGCGTCTTTCATGGTGGCGCCGGCCGCTTCCCAGGCTCGAAGCACCGCCGCGGCGTCGGGCACGTCCGGCTCGGCGGCATGGAGGAGGGCGCGCGCGGCGTCGAGCTGAGCCAGCGCCGTCTGGATCGAGCGGAGCGGTTCATCGAGCGGGACGCCGCAGCGCCGGGCCTCGGCGGACATGGACTCGGCGAGATCGCGCAGCCCCGATCCCGGCCTGGTCGCCGGCTCGCGCGCCTGCGACGCGAACGCGCCGTCGATCGCGGCCGCTTCCTGCATCGCGCGCGCGAAGAACGCGTCCAGCGCCTCGCGCGCCCCGAATAGCCCGGTCAGCTCGACGTCGACACGGCAGGCCTTGCAGTCGCGGCGCGGCCATCCGTCCCGCGCATGCGGGGGCCGCGAGAGCACGATGGTGATCGAGCGCTGTCCCGCCCCGGGCGATACGTCGAGCACCTTGTCGAACTCCGGCTTTTGATCCGCCGACAGCTCGAGCGACGTCACGAATCGCGGACGCCGCACCAGGATGCGCAGCTTGCCGAGCACGGGCGGCACGTCGTCGATCGTCATCCGCACGTCGCCCAGCTCTCCCTCGAGCGGGACCTGCACCTCCTGAGAGACGAGGATGCTCTCGCAGCGCAGGCCCTGCGCCGGGCGGGGCGCGGCCGTCGAGCTGCGCAGCGACTGCAGCGGCGCCGACGAGCATCCGCTGAGCGCGAAGAGCAGGAGCAGGAGGAGGGCGCCGATGACGGCTGCGAGCGGTGCCCGCCGGCGTAGACGCCAGCGGGCGCTCCAGGGGTGCGCCTCGGGATCCAGCGCCAGCCTCCAGATGGTGCGCGGCCAGGACACGCGGACAAGGCCATCGTCGGGCGCCGGAAGCGCGGTCGCGACGACGATGCGGCCGCTTTCCGCGGGCGGCGTTCCGGCGGTTGCGCCGACGGCGTTCATGGGCTGCCGAGAAGCTCCGAGGCTTCGAAGATGCGCTGCAGATCTGCGGGCAACAGGGGAGCGACGCTGGTCGCGCGCCCGGCGAATTCCGGGGTGCAGGGTCGGACCGGTTCCGGAAAGCCGCGCGCGGAGAGCCGCGCCTCGGTAGAGCGTCCGGAGAACCAGGTCCGCTCCTCGTGCGGGAGGCGCCGGTTGTGCGCGCGTTCGACCGCCGAGTACACGGCGAGCGGATGGGCCAGCGGGTGCAGCGAAGAGAGCGCGTCGACGTCCAGGGCCATCAGTCCTTCCTCGTCACGCCTGCCGACCAGGTCGTCGAGCACAGCGGCCTCCGCGACCGCGAGCTGCTGATCGAACAGCCGCGTCTGGCTCGGATCGATCGCCGCGCGGAACGCGGCCCGCTCGCGCGGCTGCGCCAGTTGCGCGAGCGCCACGAGAAAGCCGGCATCGAACTCGCGCACGGCCCACAGCTCGCTCCCTTTCGCCAGCAGCGGGATCCGCAGCCGGGAGAGGGCGTCGAGGTACTCGGCGCGCCGCTCCGGCCGCGTCCGGCCAGCGGGAGCGAGGATGAGGATGGGACGCGACCCCTCGCGCCAGCCCTCCGGCATGGCTTCGAGCGCCTGCGCCGTGAGCTCGATGAAGATGTCTTCCGCAAGGGGCCTGGCCAGCAGAACGTGCCGGACCAGCAGCAGCGGCTCCGCGTGCCCGAAGAGCCATGGTTCGAGGACCTCGCGCTCGGCCAGGTTGAGGCCGTCGAAGTCGATCAGTCCGAGCCATGGGCCCGGGAGCCATTCAAGCGCCGGGCGGCCGCGGACGCGCGTTCCCGGACCGGGCGCGCCGGCGGCCGCGCACGCTCCGGCAGTGACGGAGAGCATCCGCGTCCAGGTCGCTGCGACGTTCAAGGGAACCATGGGGACCTCGTGCGATGCCGTACGTTTCACGAAGCAAAAAAATCATGAGGCCAAGGGTCAGAGGGCCGAGAGCAGTTGTTGAAATCCTCCCATGTGCCGGTACTTCCTCACGTTCCTGAAGAGCGCTCCCAGCTCCTCCGGGCTCGCCGGCGCCGCGGACCCGTCTGCCAGCAGCGCGAGCCCGCCGGGACGCGCTTTCGCCGAAGCGACGATGCGGGCGCAGAGGGACGAGGCATCCGCGAGACCGACCCGCGCGCGGCCCGCTGCGGCCACGAATGCCGCCAGCTGTCCGGGCTCGAGTCCCCAGTGGGATGGAAGGGACGAGCACAGGCCTTGCAGATCGGAGCGCAGGTCCAGGGGGCTTGCGAGAAAGAGCCTGAGAGCGGCGTGGCGAGGGGAGGCGGAATTGCGGGCCCACTCGGGGCTGAGCACGTGCAGCACGAGCGTGATCGCCACCTGAGGAGTCAGCGCCGGCTGCGGGCGGGCGCTCGCGCGCAGCAGCGCGAACCAATCCGACTCCGGCACCCGGGCTAGCTCGCCGGACGCCGGAAGAAGAGGCCGCAGGCGCGCGTCCACGCAGTGGAACGCGAGCGCGAACGCTGCGTCCGAGAGCAGCGTCTCCAACTCGCCGACGGCCTGCTCCGGCGAGGCGGCCGCCGGCTCCGCCGCGATGACGGAGGGATCCGGGTCCACTTCGTGCGCGCGTTCGTCCTCGAGGGTCACCGCGATCGCCGAGACGGCGAAACCGGGCAACGCTTCGAAATCGGCCAGCCACTGGGCCAGCTCGTGCCAGAGGGTCCGCTCGATCTCGAAGCCTGCGGCTCCGCTCTCTTGCAGCCGCAGCCGGTGCCGGCCGAGCATCTGATCGAGCCAAGGCCTGAGCCGCGGCGCCTTGTCCAGCAGCGCTTCCCAGCGGTGTACCAGCTCGGGCCCGCCTGGACTGGCGGAAAGCTCAGGCCAGATCGACTCGGGGCGCAGGCGGCGCACGTCAGGTCCTCTCCAGCAGCTCGCGGCCGTTCTCTTCTAGCCAGCGCGCCAGCTCAGGAAGGCGCGCGCGGGCGCGCTCGAGCATCTTCGCCGTGTCGTCCTCGCCGAGCTGGATTCCGAGACGCCGCAGCGCGGACGCGCCTTCGGGCGCGGGCATCCCGGCCAGCGTCGCGCGGACCAGCGTGGAGATCGCCTCCAGCATCTCGCCTCGCGGCAGCCCGGAAGCCGCGCTGGCGCTCAACAGCCGGATGGCCAGATCGTCGGTGCGATCCGGAAGCCACTCTGAAGAGCCGAATCCTGCTTCGTCGAGGGGAGCCGAGAGGCCTCCCGCCGGCCCGCCGCGGCTGCGCCGCTCGCTCGCGGCGTGCGCGAGCAGCGCGAAGAAGCAGAGACCGGCCATCTCCGGGCTGAGCGCGTCTTCACCCTGGGGAAACAGGCGCCCGGATCCGTCGATCCATGGCCAGGCCCGCGCGCCGGGGCCGGAAGCGAACCGCGCGAGCAGGGCGCGCGCGTGGTCCTTGGTCCGGTGCTCTGCGGCGTTGCGCTTGAGGCGCTTGCGGGCGTTCGCGGCGGCAGCTTGGAGCAGGCTCGGCAAATACGCGCCCCGGGCCTGCGCGCCGGAGCGGCCCGAGCGTCCGGTGGGATAGGGCAGCCACAGCCGGTCCTGCACCAGCGCCCAAGCCGCGTCGTGCGGCCGGCCCGAGTGCCGGAACGCCGCATAGGCGGCCTGGGCGATCTTCAGCACACGGATCACGAACGCCGCGAAGGGCTCGGCGCGCAACGTGCGCTGCGCCACCCCGTGCAGTACCTGACGCAGCGTCGAGCGCGGCGTGCGGGATCCGAGCAGCCGTTGAGCCGTGGATTCCAGCTCGGAGATCGCGCGCAGCATTGCCCAGGTCAGCTCGAACCCCTCGGATCTGCCGAGAGCAACCGCTGCTTCCGCCAGCCATTCCCGCGTTGCCAGCGGGATCGTCGCCCGCGGAGAGGGGCACGAGCGCCACGACCCGGGATCCATCGCCAGCGCGATGGCGGGCCCTGCATCCGGGCCGAGGCGCGCCCGCAGCTCGGGCGGAAAGAGCAAGGTCGCGTCCAGCTCGCCGCGCCGCCTTCCCCGCGTCGGGGCCCGGACGAACCAGGAGGAGAGCGAAATCCCCGAGGGATGCAGCGGATCCCGCGCATCGAACGCGAGGCGGAGGCAGGATTCGAGCTGCGGAAGTGGCTGCATCGACCCGTCGTCCCCGCGTTCGGGTGTTCACGTGACCGCGCGCGGCCATTTGCGGTCACCAGAAAGGACCGCTAGGAGATACGAACGAGACTGCGGGAGAATTCAACGGTGCGGATCGACGGCGCAGCGGAGGCCCTGGGCGCAGATCCGGCATTGCGCTGTGGAGGGTTCTTCGTCATCTGGCTCGACGATCGACCCTCGGTGCGGCTCATCCCGGGGGAGCGGCGGCTCGCGCCCGCCATCCCGGAGGCCATCGTAGAAGCGCTGGCAGATGCCCCGCGGCTGCTGCGGGATGCGATCCGGGTACGCGCTCCCCGGCGGCCCTGGGAGCGCGTCGAGGTGACGATCACGCCGGGGGCCCGCACCGGCGGCGAAGCGCTCTCGCTCGGGTCTGGATGCATCCGGCTCTCGATCGGCGAGGAAACGCTTGCGGCGGACGCCGCCGCCATCGCGCGTCATGAAGCCCTTCATCTATTGCTGGCGGCGGCGCTGCGCGGGGGCGAGAAGTGGTGCGATCCGGAGCTCGCCTTCGCCGACTGGATCGTGCGGGGAATCGAAGGGGGACCCGCCTCCGGCGCGCCGCGGCTCTGCGCTCCGGCAGGTCTGCTGGATCCGCTGCCGGCCTCCCGCCTCGACGTGCAGCGGCGCTTGCAGGCGCTCGGAGCGGATCCCGCGGCCGCGCGCCGTTCGTTTGGGGACGCGCTCCTGGCGGCGCTTCAGGGGATGGCGGAAGCGGGTCCGGCCGATACGGTGGAGCAGAAGCAGCTCTGGCTGACGGAAACGGCGCTCGGGACGTACTTCCTCGAAGCAGCCGGGAGGCTTTGGACGCAGGACACCGACGCGCTGCGGCCCATCCTGCTCGACGACTGGCTGATCGACTACGAGCACTACGCGCGCGGCGTGGCGAACCCTCCCCGCGGCGCGGGTCACCTCTGGCGCATCGCGGAGGCGGGCTGGAGCCGCGACGCCGTCGTGCGCCTTTCCGTCGCCGCGCAGGCGTTGCAGCGCGACGATCATTGCGTGTTCGCCGAAGTCTCGCCTCCGCACGACGCCGTAGTGTGGAAGAACCGCGGCCGGGTGCGCCTGCCCCTGGTCTCGACCGATGCCGGCGCGCGCCCGCCACCGCTCCAAGGCTTCCGCGCCGTCCTGCGGGCAGTGGACGCCGGGGCGCGCGCGATCGGGCTCGTCGAGGATGCCGCGCGGGGAGTAGAGGCCTTCGAGGCGCGCGCCCTGTGGCCACGCATCCTCGCCCGCCTTCTCGCCGCTGGCCTGCCGTGGCCCGAGATCGTGCCCGCGGCGGTGCCCCTGGTGCAGGTGATCGACGGCGAGGCATTCGCGCAGTGGACCTGTGCGGTAGAGGCGCTGCGATCGCTCCTCGGCGAGCGCGGTGCGTGGCTGCCCCGGGTGCTGCCGCCGCAGCCCGTGGCGACGCTCGCTCGCGCCGGGCCGCCCCCGGCGGCCATCCTTCTCGTGCATGGCGCCCCTCCGTCCGCCGATTCGCTGCTCGCTGCCCGGCAGCTCGCGGCGACCATTCCGGTCCGCGGGGCGGTCTTCTGGGGGGATCTGGGTGGCGGGGCGGCTTACGAGCAGCTTCCGGATCTCGACGCTCCGCTCGACCCCCGGTACCGGGAGGAGATCTGGGTTGCGGGACCAACTCCAGGCCGGCTCGAGGATCTCCCCCGCCTGACGGATGAGGCGACGGCAAGCGGGCGCCTTTCCACGCCGCTCTCGCACCTGCTCTCGATCACGGCGATCGGGCTCGAGGAATGCCATTATCCGCGCGCGCCCGCTCCCGGGCCTCGCGCAGCGCCAGCTTGAAGCGCAGGGCATAGGAAGCGGTGGAGGCGGGGATGGGCACCAGCCGCAAATCCGCCGCCTGGGCGAAGGCGCGCGGCGCCTTGCCCCAGTTGTACGCGAGCGCGGCGAAGGTCTCCCGGTCGAGCGGACCGCGCCAACCAGCGGCGCGCAGCGCACGGTTCCTGCCCGCACGCGAGAACCGGGCTTCCCAGCGCCGCCACGCGGCGTTGTAGATCCGCGCCGCCGCGATGGCGTTGATCCGCGGGTCCCAGAGGA